>NZ_CEZFMW010000075.1:0-17193 GCF_982993085.1 Thalassobacter sp.
GAGTTGCTCGGCATGTGCCATGATTTGTTCGCTTAGGTGTTGCATGCTACCTCTCATGTCAGAAATATAAGCAGTTTTCTGACAGTATGCAACTGCCAGCACTCCAGAGCGCGCTAAGTGGCGTTCTCACTTTATCTCAGCTATGCTTAGGGTATGGATTTTGTCTTCTACGATTTTGAAACCACGGGAACCTCGCCCGAGTTCGACCAGCCGCTGCAGTTCGCCGCGATCTGGACGGATGAGAATTTAGTGGAAAAGGATCGGGTCAACATTCGCTGCCGGTTGGCGCCTCACATCCTGCCGTCACCGCAGGCGTTAGTTGTCACCCGCATCAGTCCTGATCAGCTGACAGACCCAAGCCTGCCATCGCTGTTCGAGTTCTCGCAGCAAGTGGCTGAGTTCACCGAGCAATGGGCACCGGCGATCTGGGTTGGTTACAACACTATGAAGTTTGACGAGGAGGTGCTGCGGCAGACCTTCTACCAGAATCTGTCGCCGAACATTTACGCCACGCAGTTCAATGGTAACACGCGCTTCGATATTCTGCCTGCAGTCTACGCCGCTTATGGTCGGCAGCCTGATCTGTTGATCTGGCCCACCGATGACACTGGCCGGCGCAGCTTCAAGCTTGACCGGCTGGCGCCTGCAAATGGCTTCAATGCCCATAACGCCCACGATGCCTTGGGGGATGTTGAGGCGACCATCCACGTTGCACGTCTGATCGCAACGCGCAGCCCAGCGCTTTGGTCCGAGTTGATCGACAACGCCCACAAGGCACGCGTTCAAGCAAAGCTTGAAAGCTTCCGGCCATATGAGCTGGTTACGCGCTTTGGCGGCGGTGAGCCGCGATCCTATGTGGGCTGTTTCTGCGGATACTCCTACGGCAACAATGCGCAGGCGGCATTTTTCGATCTGGATGCCGCGGACCCAGCCGAGTTCCTCGCGGCCTCGGATGAAGCGATCTTTGCAGCAGTGGATGCCACGCCGAAGATCATTAGGGGCGTGTCCACAAATAAGGCACCCGCGCTCCTCGAACACACAGCGCCCAGCGCGGAGCATCTGCGCCGGGCGACGGTCATCGCCAACGCGCCTGAGTTTCGTCAGCGTGTAGGCGCGGCAATGGCGGCTCGCTTTGTCGACGATCCCGACGCCCCACCCAAGCCGGTTGAGCGCCAGATTTACGGAGAGTTTTATTCCAATGCTGACAAGCAACTTCTGCAGGAGTTCCAGAGCGCTACGTGGCCGCGGCGCCAAGAAATCGTCGCAAGCCTTTCAGATACTCGGCTGCGTCAGCTCGGTCGGCGTTTGGTGGCGTTTTACAGTCCGGAGCTGCTGACCGAGGAAGAGACGGCGCTTTTCAAAGCCTATCTGCGTGATAAGTGGTCGGCGCTCGACGTCCCTGAAACCGAATGGATGACCTTTGAAAAAGCGGAGGCCGCACTAGGCGATTTGCGTACTGCTGTCGCTGTAGAGCCCCACGAGCTTGATGCGATTGCTTCATTTCTGTGTGCGCGGTGCGCAGGTGATGCGTAGGAACCCAAAACTACTACAGTGTTCGTAGCGTGATATCTCGCCTTGGGTAACCCGCAGAAAAAGAAAATTCCGACGTCCGAATGCCCCAACTATGGGAGGAGGCGTGCTCCCCAAATTGGATGGGTTACGGTAGCTTTGCACTGGCAGCATCTGGGAGGGTGGGCGGAGAGCTGCCGTTCTCTGCAGATGCCAAGGTTTCGGTTGAGGGCCCGATAGCAAACATGACTTGAGAGAATGTAACCACATTTTTTTGCCCGGTACAGGATTACTCAGTCACTGCTGCCCTTGAAGCCGCAGCCGCTCGTCCCAGCGCCTGTAGACGACATCTTCTTCAAGATTCGGCTCGCTTGCGACGACGCGTTCCATTATTTGTCTGAATGGTTCGCCCCCCCAATGAAACTCGGGGGCTATCAATCTATCTATTAGAGCCATCGTAGACTTGGGGTGCTGGTCTGGGTGATCTGATGCAGCTAATTCATGGAGGAGATGCAACGCATTTGACCGGACAAGATATGGACTAATCTGTTTTATCGCTTCAGGAAACTCGGCGTCTGTTGCAATTGCCGCTACGGCAAGCTGTTCCGATAGGTCCCCGCTACAAATCTCCGGATCGACCGGCCAAACTCGCTTGAGCCATGGCCCTACCCGATCGCGCCACAGCGCGTCGCTACGCGGACCGGCGTCTATGCGATCCTCTCCCTCGACAGGTTCTCCTGATTGTTTCAAATAACCGGCTATCCAAGCTACAGCGTCAGTGCGCATTCGAGCCGGCATTGACCGGATTGCGTCGCGTACTCGATCCCTGGGTAGCTCCTGAACTCCGAACTCGATGCCAGCTAGCATTAAGAGTTGAGCCAGGTTGCGCCGGAAACTACCAAACCTTTCAAGCCGTTCAGGTGTGAACAGGTCAAGGAAGCTCGGCTTTATTGCTGTCCAGAGTTGCGGATCAATTCTAGCGTTCCAACCATACCCTTGCCAAAGAGCTAGAGATTCTTGCTCATCCGACCAGTCGAACCCCGGAAGTAGCTCGCGGTTCACCCAGCTAGGATCGATGGCATAGAGGTAAGACAGACGAGATGCCGCGATAACGCGTGCAGGTCGATGTGCAATTAAGTTAGGCTCGACGAGGTGATCTAGTCGTTCTACTAGGTCAGGCGGGATGCCATCTCCGACTTTCAATTCTCTCGAGAATAGGGCGGCGAAGAAGCCCTTTGCCAAATGGCCCATCGAGCAGTTGATTGCGAAATGGACCCAATCGACACATTGCTCCTCTGCGATATTGGACGGATCCACCGATGCGGCCTGCAGGGTTGTGTCAAAGAGTCTCCAGTAGCTTTGCGCAACACTGTCAGTCCCGATCGCGCCACCGGTAACTTCTAGGATTTCAGCAACTGCTTGCGAGAAATCAGGTTGGTTGAACAATGTCTCCGGGGCTTTGAGGAGCAATCCTAGAAGACGGTCCAGGGGACCACTTGTGGCCGTGTCCCGAAGTCCCCACAGCCCAAAACGCCAGATGTCCACACGATCTGGCTCCTTGACCGCTGCGATCCGTTCCAAGGTTTTGATGGCGCGTTCACCGTCCGCCGCCGCGAACTGGCGCCAAGCCTCGAGCAGGCCTTCTCGTCGGTCTTCATCGGTTTCCAATACCGCGATGAGTTCGTCTTCAGAAAGCAAGGCGAGATCGTCAGCACCGTATTTGGTATCGGGTCCGAAGCTCGTCTCCGACCAACTCACGAAGTGGGCTTGCTCGCGTGGCGGCGCTTCCCACTCCGGATACTCACTACGAATTCGGGCAAGCTCATTGGACAATCCTTGCGTCAACGGAGGGTTCGAAACACGTTCAACTGCAATTATTCGATCAAATATCCGCCGATCGCGCGAGCGTGACCGCTCGTCTTCATCGACATTTTCCAGCAGTTTGTCCGGTGGGCCCGCCAGAATTGCCCTAGTTAGATGTTCCTGATCAGATTCATCAAGCAACGGCCAAGTAGACTGAAGAAGATCCATCGCCTCCTTCCGGGATCCAGAGTGCCAAAGGGCGGCGGTCTTAGGCATTGAGTAGCACCTCTAATTTTTCTTCTGGCGTGAAGTGCCCGCTTGCATTGACTGCTGCAATCGAGAGCCGTCTAAACCCGAGGTATGGGATACGGCGCCAGCGTGCGACGCATTCTCGACTGTGCGTGCCGTCTGACAAATCAATGTGGCGCCATCCCTGCCAAATCAAGTCAAATAGAATGGTCCAGCGCTCGTAATTGCGGTTCTGGGAGTGCGGTTCGATCGACGGACGCTGAATAATTGAAGGATCAAATTCTGAGTTCGCTTCCCCCGCTATTTCATAAAGGTTCAATGCCTCCCGAAGCATTTCTGTGAGCACATCAATCCGTGCGGCCAGGAATTCATCGGCGTGAGGTTGTTTGGCAAGCGCCTCCATGAAGGAGTCTATGTAATCCTCTCCATGCAGCTTGACCTTGGCATCTGCAATGTGCGCAAGTTGCCGACCGTCGGCCTCATTGTCTTCATAAAAACGGCGGTAGAAGGATCGCTTTAGGGTCAGGACTGGACGCAACACAGCGGCCAATTCTTGGGTCGCCCACGGAGTGTCAGGTTCATCTCGAAGCATCGCTCCAGGCCCGTACTGAAGAAAGCTGTTAGGTCGCATGTGCGACCATTCTCCTTCCGCCGATATGATCCTCCAAAATCGGACGAAACCAGCACCAAGGGCGCTTTCCTCGGCCAAGCGGCTGCGTATTGCCTGCCTCAGAATCCAGTTTGCACGCCGTCCGTCCCCAAGCCTTTCTATTACCCATTCCGTTAACTGGAACGAACCGAGTTGGGCTGTAATCCAAGGAATCAAACCGCGCGCTGTCTGTCCGATCGGGGCGAAATCGTCGTTCGACATTGGGAATAGCTCGTCCAAATGCAAAGTGGGCACAGCTGGATATTCGGCGCCTTCCTGGCGAGCGACATCAACGGCCTCGCGGTATTGTTTGAAAAGCCGCTCCTCGTGCCGAGACAGCACACTGAGCCATTCAATTGCCGGGGGCGGATCGAGCGATGCAAATATGCGAGCACCGTGGCCCTCGTCGTCCGGTCGACCAGCGATAGCCCACACAAGGTTCGCAACATCGCTTGGGTGCTGGCTCTCAGGCGGATGAGGCGCAGTCCGACTGATCATCACTCGCGTTCGCGAAAGGTAATCATGGCGAGCCTTAGCCCATCCAATCAGCGTGCGTTTTAATTGCACATGATTCCGCATTTGGTTGTAGAAGATTGGCTCGATTTTTCGCTCTCTCCACGGTTGGGGGTCCTGTGCTTCCCGACCACGATAGGGAACGAAAATGTAGGCGGGGCTTCGCCGCGCACGTCCCCGCGAGGAGATTTCCTCAGCGGCAAACGCGTCTGTCATATACCGGAGCACCGGATCGTTCAGGCTGTATCCGATGAAAAGTACTGTGAATTCAGAGAATAGGCGCGCGACGAACCGCGCAGCCCAAGCGTCCGTGAGATAGGCGCGTCCAAAATCAGCGCTGGTAAGGACGAGGTGATCATTGGCTTCAGTTGCCGACGCTAGCCGGCCATGTAAGTAGGCTATGCTCTTCCAACTGACGATCCGATCATTACGTGGAATTGGTAGCACTGGGCCGGAATGATAGTCTTGACCCAGTATCAGTCCGCTCTGGGCATGCTCAAAAAAGGTGTCGTAGTTGGTAGTGACCAAACGCATTCCATTGCCACCCCGCAGACCAGCAAGATTTAGGATTGCGCGGTGCATCTCTATGTCTGTGGGATCGCGGTCAAGCCGTTCGGCAACCACTCGGCGCATTTCAACCGGAAACCTACTTTCGAGCGCTCCAAGCATGCGATCCGGCCACTGCCATTCAATGCTTCGCTTTTTGGGGAGCGGCACCCCAAGTTCGTTGTAACAGTGCTCCACCAAACCTGTATAGCTTGGCAGGCCCGCACCCATAGAGATTCCCGCTCCGCAAAATATCACAACGCGATCGTCTTCTAGTTCTTGGACGAGGCGATCAGGCACGAATATTCCATTGGGAACAAAAGTCGGCATTTTCTCAAGGCACAGCTAGGATTCTATCAGAACATTGTAGCAACTTACGGCAGCAGTGAAAGGATTGATCTGCTCGAGAAACGCGATGGCAGTCAGAAGATTTGGGTCTGCTTGCCCTGCTGCGCCGCGGCAACCCGTTGGTCGGTCAGGCGGCAGCTTTGGGCCGTTACCTCTCGCGTCTAGCCCCGGATTTTACTTGATGCCGCGCCGTCCAAAAGTTCGACGGTGCGCGCAGCTTCACTTCCAATCATCATCGATAAAGGTGACGCGGTTTTTTTTGATCAGGCGATCTAGAAAATTGGAGTAGTTAGCATTGTTTGTCAGAAGCCATCCACCGCCGCCATCTGAACCACCGGAGCCAATATGACGGAGAGAGAAGAAGACAGATTTTTTCATCTCTTCCTTGTTAGGGTTTGAGTCTTCACCTCGTGCATAGTCAAATAACGCATCGCTTATTGCTCTCAAGGTGAGCCAGTTTAGCATTGCATGGAACTGCTCTAATCGGTTCAGTAGTCGATGATCGCCTTCATCCAAAACATCTGAAGAGAACAGATCGGCAAATTCCGACCTTCTCCAGCGAGCAATGAGTACTTGGTAGACTCGTATGATCTGCTGCATCAACTCGTTCTCGGTCCCTTCCGCATGTTCGATGCAAGAGCGTAGGGTGGAAAGTTCAAAATCCGTGATTTCCCAGTGTTTGTCTTCAGATCGCGTCTTGTCGCCCCGCGAAATTGCATCGCACCGCGCTTCGCACATCTCGTGAATGTTCGAGAGCACGATTGGTAGACTGCTGCGGGCCGCATCTAGTTTGGCTTTTCGATGATGCTCCGCGAGGTCAACGTTGCTTTGAATTTGACGAGAAACACCCCATAGCGCGAGTCCGGCCGCGGTAAGTGTGAAGAAGTGTGTGAGGTGGTCGTCGAAAAATTCGCGTACCACAGCCTGCGTGCTGTCAATTAGCCAAAGTGTTCCTGTGCTGATAACAAAACCGAGAAGCAAGCCAAGCGCTAAGCCATCAAGAAATCTGCCTCTCATTGCTTTTCTCCCGTTTCGTTGAGATGAAGCTAGCTGTCAATCTAAGGTGAGTCCATCGACAGTCCTGCGTTGATTAGAACCACCAGCTGCAATTGGTTCGAAGGTCGGAGATGGGCTGGAAGCGGCCATCTGCGGCGCCTGGTGGCAAGGTCCGAGCAGGGCCGATCGTGTTCACACCGGCGATGTTAGCCGTCCTCGTAAGCTCAACAAGCGAACTGGCAGATGGGTTGAAAAGCGCATCTCTCCCGCTCACTTACCCTTCAAAATAGCAGCAATGATCAGGCCAAAGGGTCCGAGGATTGCTCCCCATAGCGCGCCTTTGCCACCATCGACAAAGAAGCCGATGATGCCGAAGACGATGGCGCCTGCGATGATGAATTCCATGATTTTATTTCCTTTCCTGCTGCGGCAACGCGCTCGAGGCACCGTCCCACGCTGGGGGCCACACTGATGTGATGGTTCTAGTCGCTTGCCTGAATTCCCAACGCCTCGAGAGTCGCGCGGTCAGGCGCTCCAGTGGGTGCTAAACCGTTCTGTTCTTGGAAGGCGCGCATTGCGTTGCGCGATCCGTTACCCCAAACGCCGTCAGGTGTGCCGGCATCAAAGCCACCGGCATTCAGCATGGTCTGGATGGCACGGTAGTCGTCAGAGGAGAGGTCGAGCGTGGACCAGCCACAAGCGCCAGCTACAGCCTCGATCGCCTCCTGAATGCCGGCCAGGTCGAACTCTGCGTCATAGCGGCGACCATTGCCATCGGTCAGCCGGATGAAAAACGCTTCGGCATCGTAGAGGTTGCGCAAGAAGCCTTCGGACGCAGATCCAAAAAGCCCAGCGCCTTTGTTATTGGTCAGTTCGTTCCAGCGGGTCGACTGCGCAGGTGCATCGTCGATACGGTAGTTGATATCGAACGAGTTCCGCCGAATGGCGCTCATCAGAAAATCGTCTTGGACAAAGACGATGGATGTTTCGCCTTCCCGACACTGCGCGAGAAGCGCGGTGATCCCGCTGAAGCTGCGCGCATCATAGGCCGAATAGTTGATAGCCACGACGGACGGGCTGTCATCGATCGCAGCGCGCTCCTCGTCGATCACCCACCAGCCCGCAATCCGATCCCCTTCGTTGTGCGCCTGCTCAAACGGTGCGAGGCTGTAGTCAATGTCCGGGTGGTCGGGATCCGCCCAGGGCAGGGCAGCGGTCACCTCGTCACCATCTGCTGTGGACGCGGGCGATGGTGCGTCTTGGCTTGGCGGCGTCGGAGCTTCCACCTGGGGCGTTACCGGAAACGCGATGCCATAGCGCGCCTGCAAGTAGGCCATCTGCAACTGGGCGAGTGTGAGCTTTTCGGTTTCGACGCGGCTTAGAGCCACCGCTTGTATCAGGCCTCCGGCGGATGCGGCCTCGCGTTCGGCCGCCTCGACACGCTGTTGTTGCGAGGCCATTTCGCCAAGAAGCTGCTCCGCACGTTCGGGATCAGGTTCTACGGCTGGCACGGTGACTTCGATGGTCGCGCCTGCGGCTTCGGCTTCTTGCCGGGCCTCAACGATCGTGCGCAAAAATAGCAGTGCTTCTCTCCGGCTTTCGGCAAGCATGCGGATCAGTCCACCCTCATAGCGGGCGATCGTGGCATCCACCTCGGTGACTTGGCTGTCGATGGCGGCGATCTCTGCGTTGAGCGCCGAGCTTTCCTGGGCCATTGTGTGCCCAGCAAGGCAGGTGCTGATCAGCAGCGAAGCGGTGAGCGTGCGCAGTTTCATCATATCGTAGGTCCTTTCGGGAAAATGCGTTAACCGCGGCCAATGTCATTTAGGATCGTGTGGCCACGCTCGGTCATGCAGCGATCCACAACCCGCCGTGGGCCAAACGTCACAAGGTCGTAGGAATAGTCATTCGCGGCTGCACCCGCGGCCATACCAGAAGCTGCGCCATAGGCCGTTAATTCACCCTGATAGTTAGACCCGCCGCCAACAACGGCCCCGGTGATCGCGCCGACCAGAAGTCCCGCCATGATGTTTGCGCCCATCTGTTCCTGCTGGCGTTGGCGATAGTCCGCTTCGACTTGAATTGCGACTGCACGGCAAGCTTCGAGATCACTCTCAAATCGCGGCATGTTTGTGCGTTCGGCATCCACAACAGGGCGATACTCAGTCAATGGCTCGAGCTCTGCGCAACCGGTCATGGCCAAGACCGACATCAGGCCAACGGCCTGGGTTTTCGTCATAAAATTCATGCAGCAGCTCCTTTTCCCTTCCCGAAAGCAGAACGGGAGGGTTATGCTGGGGTGAGCCCCCAGGTTTGTGATACGTCTAAAATTGTGACGGTCTCGTCGGGAATCGGTTATAAGTCTCACAATGGTTCTTACGAGAGCCGTTTTGAGTCAATAAAAAAACTAGACGCATATAAAAGTGCGACTTAAAAAGAGGGTGCAGGGTGACTCGCAAGAAGAGTAAACAGCTGAACTGGAGTGTCGAACGTCGATATGAGTTCATCGAGTTCCGCCTGTTTTGGCAGGGGCGGATAAACCGGGGAGACTTAATGGAGGCGTTTGGGGTTTCAACACAGCAGGCTTCGCTGGATCTGAACGCCTACATTGAACAGGCAAAACGCAACCTCACTTATGACAAGCGCCTGCGTACCTATTTGCGCGGAAAGCACTTCAAACCCAAATACCTAAAGCCGGACGCCGAGGAGTACTTTGCCCAGCTGCGCGCGGTTGATCAGGGGCTTGTCAGCGCCGAGCAAAGCTGGATCAGCTTTTTCCCGAGCTTTGGCGCAACGCCGACGCCCGCGCGCGGTGTATCCCCGGAAACCCTGCGTGACGTGTTAGCAGCGATCCGCGAGCTATCCGCCTTGCAGGTGGCCTATCAGTCCATGTCGCGGCCCGAGCCCAGTGCGCGCTGGATTGAGCCACATGCACTGGCCTTTGATGGGTTCCGTTGGCATGCCCGGGCGTTTTGCCAGAACGACCAAGTTTTCAAGGACTTCTTGTTGTCTAGGATCGTTGAGGTCGGTGATCAGGGGCCCGTGACCGCTGAGCCCAGCGCAGATGAGGCATGGCACACAGAAGTTGTTCTAGAAATCGGCCCGCATCCGGACCTGTCTGATAACCAGCGCCGTGCGATCGAGATGGATTATGGCATGGAGAGCGGCAGGGCCCAGATCGCTGTCCGCCGCGCGCTGTTGTTCTATGCGCTGAAACGTCTTGGCCTGGACACTGACCCAGCAGCACGCCGGCCCCAGGATCAACAGATTGTCCTTTTGAACCGTGACGAGGTCATTAGATGACCATGGCGGCACGGAACGCAGAGTTCGGGGCAAAGCAGCCCTACAAGATGTCCTTCACTTCTGGGGGGCTTTTCTTGAACGAATGCATCGATCTCGCAGCGAGCTATCTGGAAACACGAGACTGGGATAAGACGATATCGCAGCTGCAAGCTGATGGTCTCACATCGTCGCCCAAACAAAAGTCGAAGCGTCGGATACTCCGGGAACTCGTCAATCGCCTCGAAACGCTGACCGAGGATGAGGTGCGCTTCTTGGTTGAGCGTGCCGATCGACAAGATCAAGCGCTGCTCATTTGGCTGTCCCTTTGCCGTGCCTACCGGCTTGTCCGCGAGTTCACACTCGAAATCGTGCAGGATCGGTATCTCGCCTACCAGCTGGATTTGTCGACCGACAGTTTCGATTTGTTCTTCGAGCATAAAGCCGAGTGGGATGACGCTTTGGCCTCAACCTCCGCCTCCACACGCGTCCGCCTCCGGCAAGTCGTGTTCAAGACCATGCGAGAGGTTGGGATTACCTCAGAAGAAAACCGAATCCAGTCGACTTATCTCTCGGCTCAGCTGCGCGCGCTGATTGAGGCGACCAACCCAGCTGATCTGGCCGTATTCCCGGGTGTTGTTATTGAGGGAGGTCTGTCGTGAGCCTGCAATTGACGCGCAAAGAGCGCGCCGAGCACCTGTATCGGGTCATCACCAGTGAGCGCTTCCTGACGAAGCAGGGCCTGGGCAATGAAGTGCCCTTTTTCATCTGCCCGTTTCCGGCAGAGGAAGGCCTAACGATGATCGAGGACCGGCTCGACCTGATCGAGCGCATCGGTCATGCGGGCGTCACTGCGCTTGACCTCAGCCTGTACGACATTTCGCTCGGGCTTTTGGAAGAGCGGGGCATCCTTGAGGATGTCCTGGCCGCAGAGACCGACATGGAAAAGTCCGAGCTGCGCGAGCTGCTGCAGGGCGTTCTCGACGTTCATGAACATCTGATCCCAAAGATTGCGGAGGCGATTGCTGCCCGGCCGCATGACGTGATTTTCCTGTCCGGCGTGGGTGAGGTCTACCCGTACATCCGCTCGCATAATGTGCTCAACAACCTGCAGAGCACGGCCAAGGATAAGCCAACGGTCCTGTTCTTTCCTGGCAGCTACACCCATTCCACAGCAACGGGGGGATCCCTCGATCTCTTTGGGCTGCTGCATGACGACAAATATTACCGTGCTTTTAACATTCTGAACTACGAGGTCTGACCCGATGACCACTGCTCTGAGAAACATTTTCGCCAAGCCCGTTGACCGCCCGATCGATGGTGTGATCAAGGCCGACGATGAAGCGAGCCTGCGCATCGAGCTCGACGAGTACGTCATCACCGATGAAATCGGTAAACGCCTCGAGACCTTCCTTGATGCCTACAACAACTACGACACCGCCAATGGTGTCTGGATTTCTGGCTTCTTTGGCTCGGGTAAGTCGCACCTGCTGAAGATGCTCGCCCTTCTCATGGAAAACCGAGAAGTTGATGGCACGCGGGCTTTCGACATTTTCGAGGAAAAGCTGACCGGTCAGCCAATGCTCTTGGGCGCGTTGCGCAAAGCCGTCTCCGTGCCGTCAAAGTCGATCCTCTTCAACATCGACCAGAAGGCTGACGTCATCTCGAAGACCGATGTGGATGCGCTGCTCTCGGTGTTCCAAAAGGTCTTTGATGAGGCGTGCGGTTACTACGGCAAGCTGCCCCATATCGCGCAGTTTGAGCGCGACCTTGATGATCGAGGCCAACTGGCAGCGTTTAAGGATGCTTATGCGGCGGCCGCTGGCAAGCCTTGGGAGCGCGGCCGTGAACAAGCTGCACTTGAGCGTAAAAATATCGCTACGGCATTCGCCTCTGTGACGGGTGGCGATCCTGCTGATGTCGCAGATATTCTGGGGCAGTACCGCGCCGATACCCGGGTCTCGATCGAGGATTTTGCCAATAATGTGAATGTTTGGCTCGACAAACAGCCGCCCAAGTTCCGGCTGAATTTTTTCGTTGATGAGGTGGGTCAGTACATCGCCGAGAACGTCAAGCTGATGACGAACCTACAAACGATCGCCGAAAGCCTGAATACCAAATGTAAGGGCCGCGCCTGGGTCATCGTCACGTCACAGCAGGACATGGAAGCCATCATCGGGGATGGGAAGGCGTTTCAGTCACAGGACTTCTCGAAGATTATGGCGCGCTTCGGTGTGAAGATGCCGTTGAACTCTGCCGACGTGGCTGAGGTTATCCAGCGCCGCCTTTTGTCCAAGACCGACGAGGGGCAGATTACGCTTGGCAACCTGCACGACCGCGAGGAAAACAACCTCAAGACCCTGTTTGATTTCACGGACGGGTCGATAAGGCTGAAAAACTTTGATGGCCGCAATCAATTCGTCTCAAGCTACCCTTTTCCGCCGTATCAATACATGCTGTTCCAGATGGCGATTACATCGCTCTCGCAGCATAACGCCTTTGAGGGCAAGCACAGCTCGGTCGGTGAGCGCTCGATGCTGGGCGTGTTCCAAGAGGTCGCCAAGAAGATGGCAGACCAACCTGTGGGCGGTCTTGCCACCTTTGATCTCATGTTCGAGGGCATCCGCACCGCGCTGAAGTCCGCTGTGCAGCAGTCGATTCAGATTGCCGAGAAAGAAATCCAAGACATCGACCCCTTCGCGGTTCGCGTCCTGAAAGCGCTCTTCCTTGTGAAATATGTTAAGGAGTTCAAGCCGACAGTGCGCAATATCAGCGTGCTGCTGCTCTCCGAATTCGACACCGACCAGGTCAAGCAGCGCCGCAAGATCGAGGAGGCGCTGTCTTTCCTTGAGCGCAACACGCTTATTCAGCGCAACGGCGAGGTCTACGAGTTCCTGACGAACGAAGAGAAAGACGTCGAAGCGGAGATTAAGGCGCTGGATGTCGACCCTTCAGAGCTTTCTAAGGAAATGGAGACGCTGGCGTTCGACACGATCCTGCGGCACCGCAAGATCAAGCATCTGACCACTGGCAACGAGTACAGCTTCAGCCGTAAGCTCGATGACCACCTGTTGGGGCGGGAGTATGAGCTCTCCATCAACGTGGTTAGCCCGTTTAACGATGACGTGGCATCGCCCGAAGCTGTGCGCATGCGGAACATGAGCCGAGAAGAACTGGCGGTGGTGCTGCAGCCCGATGTGCGGTTCATCCGCGATCTGACGCTCTTCAAGCAGACAGACAAATTCATCCGCCAAGCCCGCGCGGGCTCTCAGCAGCCGGGCCGTGATCGCATCGTGGCCGAAAAAGGGGATCAAAACAGTCGTCGCTACAAGGACCTTGAACTGCGCCTGCGCAAGCTGATGGCCGAGGCGCGGATGTTTGTGCGGGGCGATGAGCTCGACATTGGTGGGGAGGAGCCCCAGGACCGGATCGTGAAAGGCTTCCAGGGTCTTGTCGACAAGGTCTATGTCAACTTGCCGATGCTGCGGGGCGTGACCTATGCCGAAGCAGACATCCTGAAAGCGGCGACGCCTGAAAGCGGGCTCTTCGGCAACAACGGTGAGGGGCTGACAGAGGCCGAGCAGGATGTTCTGAACTACGTTCAGTCGCAGGCTCGTAACGGCGTGAAGGTCTCAGTCAAATATCTGACCGAACGCTTTGGTGGCAAACCCTATGGCTGGCCAACGACGGCAATTCTCTGCTTGGCTGCCAGCCTGTCAGGTAAGGGCAAGCTTGAGGCTCGCTCGGACGGCACTGTGCTCGAGCGCACAGACCTCGCCAAGGCGCTGAACAACAGTCATGCTCTCGCCAATATCCTGCTCACCCCGCAGACCGAGTTTACCTCCGCCCAGATCCGAAAGGCGAAAGAGCTCTATAAGGAGCTGTTTGATTTGCCCTCGGATGGGACTGACGCACGGACGATCGGCGCGGAATGGCTGGAGAGCACGCGGACGCTGTCAGAAGATCTGGGTAAGATGCTGGCCCAGAAAGTGCAGTACCCGTTTGTCGTGGCGCTCGAACCCCTAGCCACGAAAATTGCTGCGATGGTGGGTAAGCCCGCCACTTGGTACATCACCGAACCCGCGGCACAGGAAGATGACCTGCTCGACGCCAAGGAGGAGGTCCTCGACAAAATCCGCAGCTTCATGGGGGGCGCCCAGCGCGAAATCTATGACTATGCGCGTGAATTCCTGCGCGATCAGGAAGCGAATATTTCCTATGTGGATGCCGGGGCCGGCGAAAAACTGGCCCGCGCCTTGACCGATCCTGCTTGCTACAAGGGCACGGCCATCCAGTCCCTGAAATCCGATCTTTATGGGCTAAAAGACCGCGTGGAGCTGACCGTGCTTGAGGAGCGCAAAGCCGTGATCGCGGCTGTTGAGGAGTGCGCGGCAAAGGTCACGCAGACACCAGAGTTCCAGGCGCTGTCAGCAGACGACCAAGCCCACATCAAGCGCAACATCGACAGCCATAAATCCGGGCTCGACATCATTAAAATGATCCCAATCCTGCGCGATCGGGCAAATGGCGCAAAGCTCGATCTGTTGCCACGCATTTTGGCAGAGGTTGAGCGACTGAACCGACCGATCGTTGATCCGAAACTCGTCCCGCCCGGGCCGCCGCAGCCAGAGCCCCCGCAGACCACTTACGTCAACGCCTCTGAAATCAAGGTGGGCTTCACCAAGCCCTACCTGACTGAAGAGGCGGACGTCGAACAATACGTTCAAGAAATGAAAAAGACCCTGCTGGAGCAAATCCGTGCGGGCAAGAAGGTGATCGTCTGATGGATACGAATGCGCTGAAAAAGTTTGCCCAAGCCGCGCGCAATCTGCTGATCGACCAGGTCCGTTCGAAGCTTGATCTTGTGCTTGATCCAGCCTCGCCTCCGCGGCGGGAACATCCGCAGGCGATGAAACAGCTCGACGCCGCGATCGCGCGGGATGGCAAGGCACAGGTGATCGAGCAGGTGGCTTACACCTGGTTCAACCGCTTCACCGCGCTGCGCTTCATGGATGCAAATGGTTACACGACGGTCGGGGTTGTATCCCCAGTAGAAGGTCAGACACGGCCCGAGATATTGGCTGAGGCAATGGCGGGGAACCTGCCTGAGGGCGCGCCGGGCACCATCGCAGCGCTGCTCGATGGCCGCACACCGTCGTCTGATCCGCAGGGGGAGGCCTATCGCCAGCTTCTGGTGCATGCCTGCAATCAGTGGCACGGACCGATGCCCTTCCTCTTCGAAGAGCTGGATGACTATACAGAACTCTTGATGCCCGAGGATATGCTGTCGCAATCCTCGATCCTCGCTGAAATGCGCAAGGTGATGACCGAGGACGCCTGTCAGGATGTCGAGATCATCGGCTGGCTATACCAGTTCTACATCTCGGAGAAGAAGGACCAGGTTTTCGCGGGGCTGAAGAAGAACCAGAAGATCACGGCCGAGAACATCCCCGCTGCGACGCAGCTCTTCACCCCGCACTGGATCGTCCGCTACCTGGTGGAGAACTCGCTGGGACGGCTCTGGCTGCTGAACCGCCCCGACAGCCGCCTGGCCGAGCGGATGGACTATTACATCGCGCCCGAAGAGCCTGAGACGGACTTCCTGAAAATTACCAAACCCGAAGAGATCCGCATCTGCGATCCGGCGGCGGGCTCGGGGCACATGCTGACCTATGCCTTTGACCTGCTCTACGCCATCTACGAGGAAGAGGGATATGACGCGACAGAGATCCCCGCGCTGATCCTGACGCACAACCTGACCGGGGTGGAGATTGACGACCGCGCGGGCGCGCTGGCCGCCTTTGCGCTGGCGATGAAGGCGGCGGCGCGGCTGGGGCGGCGGCGGTTCCTGCGGATGGGGGCGAAACCCGACATCTGCGTGTTGCAGAACGTGGCCTTTACCGCCGAGGATGTCCGGGACGTCGCCGCCGTGGTGGGCAAGGACCTGTTCACGGATGAGCTGCGCGAGACGCTGGGGCAGTTCGAGCAGGCCAAGAACTTCGGCTCGCTGATCGTGCCAAATCTGCGCGATCCTGCGGAGACGCTGCGGGTGGTGGAAGCGCGGGATTTTGGCGGCGACCTGCTGCTCAAGGACGTTCAGGCGCGCGTTATGGCCGTGCTGCGCATGGCCGAGGCGCTGTCGCCCAAGTATCATGTGGTGGTGGCCAACCCGCCTTATATGGGCGCGCGCAACATGAACCCTCAACTAAAAAAATGGACCGAGAAAAACTATCCAGACAGCAGAACGGACCTTTTTGCTCTTTTCATGGAACGTTCTTTGGCTGCATGCGCCAAGAACGGGTACATGGCCATGATCAATATGCAGTCATGGATGTTCCTTTCTTCATTCGAAAAGTTGAGGGCAGCCCTTCTCTCAAAGGGGACCATTCTTACGATGGCCCATCTGGGCGAGCGTGCTTTTGACACAATCGGTGGAGCTGTGGTGTCTACCACGGCTTTCGTTTGCCGAAACACAAGCATGAAGAGCTATGCTGGCGCGTTCATTCGCGCAATCTCGGGCCGAAATGAATCGGAGAAACAGGAAATACTGTTGGCAGCTGCAGGGGGATCCCCTGATAGTCTTTTCCGCATTTCTCAAAGCGAGTTGGTTGGGGTTCCCGGAACCCCAATTGCCTACTGGCTTAGCGAGAGTGTCCGCGAAGCGTTTGGCAATTTCGATCCTCTCCGTTCAATTAGTGTTCCGCGTCAAGGAAATACTACTACTGACAACGAGCGGTTTGTCCGATTTTGGCCTGAAGTCTCTAAACCTTCGCTTGGTACAGATTTCGCAAGTGCCGAGGACTTCAACGCCGAACGAAAGAAATGGGCGCCGTACAACAAAGGCGGGGGTTCCCGCCGCTGGTACGGGCAAAATGATTCAGTGGTTAATTGGGAACAGAACGGACGTGAAATTAAGGCTATCCCACACTCTGTGATCGCTAATGAAAAAAGCTATTTTTCTCCCGGCCTCACATGGTCGACGATTTCCACGAATGACATTGGCTTTCGCCACTTCGGGCATGGCTTCCTATTCGATAATAAAGGCGCATGCATATTCGTCTCAGACGCCATGCAGCAATACCTTGCGAGCCTTCTGAATACGAAAGTGTTCGTTAGCATTTTGTATCAGATAAATCCGACCGTTTCCCTACAGCCCGGCGATGTTGCCAAATTTCCGGTAATCCCAATGGAGGCTGTAGACTCATCGTCCGCCCGATCCAACGCGACAGGCTGTATCAATCTGGCGAAATCCGACTGGGACGCCTACGAAACCTCCTGGGATTTCACCACGCTCCCGCTGC
>NZ_CEZFMW010000076.1:0-16904 GCF_982993085.1 Thalassobacter sp.
GTGCCAGTTCTCGCAAGGGAGTGGAGGTTCGAGTCCTCTTCTGGGCACCACATCGATCAAGTAAGCTGTTGGTATAATTTAAAAAATAATATCAACACGGGATTGCATCCCCCTAATTATCCACCTTGATCGTTTAGATCAAAAGCATCTGCGCGTTCGCTCAGAATAGTAATTTATTCTGGTGAAGTTCCCGTTTCGCCCCCCCCCTACCATCGCAAATAGTTACGTCGTTAACCCAGCTTGTTGTGGCACAAGGAACATCTGGATGGACACGCCAATTACTCACCCCACATCCACTTCACGCAATCGCGAAGGGCAGGAGAGACCAGCTCATTATCGCTGATGCCATCATGATGACTGGTAATATTCCAGATCTCGACAATTCTAGCTATTTCATCATGAAATTTGGCGGATCCCTTTTCACCCTCGTTCCCCAAGTAACCTTCTGATTTCACTATCGTGACCATGCTATTTCCGTTATAAATCAGGGCATTGATGGCTACAAGGGGCGCGTTTCATGGATCACCCAGAGGGTACGAGCTTGGATCGGGGTGATCGGGTCGATTTCGACCCTCGTGTGCGGCTTGAGTTCCGGGGCGCGCAGATCAATTCGGACGGCGGTCTCCTGATGATGCAAGAGCTCGATGACGCGCTCGGACTGTCTGATCTGGCGTCAGCGGCATTGTGCGACACCCGACGCGGCAAGAATACTGTCCATCGGCTTGACGGATTGTTCCGGCATTTGGACGGCTGACTGGATACGAGGATGTCAACGGTGCCGACCGACTGGCCCTCGATCCGGTCATGCGCCAGATCGTGGGTGGCCGCGCCGTTGATTTGGAAGCGGCCTCGGCGTCGCAGATGGGACGGTTTGAGACCGAGACACTCGCTCTGCCCGATAACCGGGACGCGCTGGCCGACCTGAACGGGCAATGGATCGACCGGTTTCACGACCGCAACGGGCTGAAGTACATCGTGCTGGACATAGACAGTTCCGTCAGCCCCACTCATGGCGATCAGGAAGGGACTGCTTGGAACGGGAATTTCGACTGCACCTACTACGACCCGAATTTCCTGTTCAACCAGTTCGGGATGTTGGAACGCTGCGCCCTACGCAATGGCAATGTCCACAGCGCTTATGGCTGGCGTGATGTTCTCGACCCCGTCATTGCGCGCTACGCGAAGCGCGATCTTGGCGGGCGGTTTTTCCGAGCTGATGCCGCCTACGCAATCCCCGCGATCTATGAGCGGCTGGAAGAAGTCAGTTTTTTCTATACCATCCGTCTGCCCGCAAACAACGTCCTGCGCAAGAAGATCGCGCATCGGCTGACGCGGCCCGTGGGGCGACCTTCGCTGATCAAGGTCAAACGGTTCTTCGAAGACTTCGACTATCAGGCGGCGTCCTGGGACAAGCCGCGCCGTGTGATCGCCAAGATCGAATGGCAGCCGGGCGAGTTGTTCCCGCGTGCCGGCTTCATTGTCACCAACATGCCGATGGAGCCGGACTGGGTGGTGAGGTTCTACAAACAGCGTGGCATCGCCGAGCAACACATCAAGGAAGGCAAATACGCCTTTCGCTGGACGCGGCTGTCATGCCGGAAGTTCCGCAACAACGAGGTACGGCTGCAATTGAAGCTGATCAAGATCAGGGCGCATGTCGTCCGCCATGCCCGCGCCATGACCTTCCAATTGGCCGAGGTGGCCGCCACCGGCCCGATGGTCCGCGCCATCCTCGCCGCGATCCGCCGATTGCAAGCACCTCCATCATGCGCGTGACCGCCATCTCCGCCAAAATTGAACGCAAGCGGCAGGACAGCTCGGCCCGCAGCGCTGAAGAACAGTCTCGCCGGGCGAAAACGGCGTGGGTTCGCCGCCGGTTCCGGCCAAATCCAAGCACCCGCGCGACCGAAGAAGCCATTCGGGGCAAAAAGCACTTGTCCAGCGGCAAGGTTCAGGCGATCTTCACGTCAAGCCGCACGCCACTTGGGGAATGTCGGTTACTATAAATCGCCTTGCCCTTATGTTGCGGGACAAGCCTATATCGGAGTTCTCTTGATGTCCCTCTGTCAGACCCTCATTTCGCGTGGTCTTGCTGCCGCCGCCGTATTGGTGGTGACATGTGGTTTTGCTTCGGCACAAACGTTGAGCTTCGGGGGCGTCGCCGACGTTGACACCGCGGGTCAGGGCATCGTGATCGAATACCATGCGGCGCCTCATATCATCCGCGACGGTTGGAGCGCGGGCTTTGGCGCAGCGTTGCGTGTGGACCAGGACGAAGACGCATGGGTCGGCATCGGCTTTGTGGGCAACATGCCACTGAACGACACGTTCTTCGTGCAGGCAAGCTTCATGCCGGGCTATTACAACGCGGGCGAGACCGTGTTGGGCGGCAATCTGCATTTCCGTTCGTTGATCGGCCTTGGTTTGAACGTCTCGGATACGGGCTCTTTGATGTTGTCCATCGACCACCTGTCGAACGGCAGTCTGCATGAGACCAACCCCGGCGCTGAGGCGATTGCCCTGCGCTACCAGATGCGGTTCTAATCGCAGCAAGCACGGCGATTGGGAGAGGGTCTTCGGTGACCTTAGCTGACATTCAGGATCGATTTGACGCTGCGCTGACGGCGTCAGGTCGCCCATTGGGCGATGCGACGTCGCAGGATTTGGCGCTCCGGCTTCGTTAGAGTGGGGCGGACGGGATCGTCTACATAAGCGTTAGGGATGAAGGCCGTGAATGTGCTGTTAATCCTCTGTTAGGGTTCATGGACTAACCATGAAGTACGGTCACTCAGAAGAGTTCATTCGGTCGCTACGCTACAGAAGGGGTAAACGGGCATGCAGGTTCTTATTGTCGGGAGTAACGCGAACTTGGCCGGGCTTGGGGCATGGCGTGACCATCGCAACGGGACAATTGGATGCCGTGCGTCACCTGTCTACACATGGTTTTGAGGCAATTATTCTTGACCTCAAATTAACGGAAGGCAGCGCCATGGCCGTGGCGAATTTTGCCAGTTACCGCCAGCCGCAGGCCCACATCATAGCCGTCACCTCAGATCGGTGTTTTTCCGATGGGTCAATCTTTGCCCATTTGGGCAATGCGCGTTTCAGCGGGTTGTTCCATGAGATAGATTCATGTGTCGAGGACGCGCTTGCAATTCAAATCGGTCAAGGCTTTGTCAAATGTTGAAAACTGAATTACAATCGTATTGATACTTACCCGTAATTTTTGACAGGGAGATTCTCATGCGGTTCCTTTACTTCGTGTCAGCTTTTTTCTTTCTTTCTAGCCCAGTGCTTTCTGGCCCTATTGCCGGCTCTTCGTTTGGTGATGAGACATGGTCGGGAATGGCATTTTATAACGACGAGACCGGTAAATGGTCTCATTGCGCTGTCTCGGCGGAGTACCCGAACGGCTTTGAACTCAGCTTTTCTCTAGCGGCTGATTATTCCTTGGGCCTATTCGTACGCCATACAAGCGAGCAAGTCTTCTTGAACTCGGGCGAATTCGAGGTGGTGACGAAAGTAGACAACTATGCGTCGATATTTGGGTCTGTAACTCCGATCAGCGGTTACATGGCAGGGCTTTGGTACAACGATCTTGACACAGCTATAGCTCAATTCAAAAAAGGCAGGCTGTTAACAATATCCTCACGACTGGGCACCGAAAAGTTTGGCCTGCGCGGTACTTACAAAGCTCTTGGTGCAGCATATGCATGCGCAGCGAGATATGAAAATTATGCGACCCGTATCGATGAGACCACGCAGAACGCAGAAGAAGCGCTAGTCGCTTGGAAACCCAGTGCTGTTGACACAAGTGCTATGTATCAACTCGCCACGCTCTTGATCAGTGATTTTAATCTGAAGGATTTCAGGTACAGCCAGCCCGATGACAAAGTTGTTCCCGGCTCTGTGCAGTTCTGGGCGAACGGCGACACATTATTGGGTATTGTTGCTGTGGGCCGCAATGCAGGTGGTGAGGTGGATTTGAACCAAGCCATGGCAGAGGATCTCGCTTCTCTCACCACTGAGTATTGTGGCGACGGCGATATGGCAATCGTCAACTCAACCATTAAAATTGAGGGTATCGTTACTAAGTCGCTTGAAGGTCTTTGTGATCGACCGAACGATCCATTTACCACCTATGTAACAAAACAGGTGATCTCAGGCAGGCTAGTGGAGACGATCATTTTGAACTTTAACGACGCAACAGTTGCGGGAACACATAGCGAGGTTCCGACTGAGAACGCTGGGATAATCGCTGCGAAATTTATTGAGTAACTGCAGCCATTGGGCTACTTACTCCCGCTATGAGGCGAAGCTGAAGGATGGTCTAGCCGCGTCAACGCCCACAAGGCAAACGTCCGATTTCTTTGGCTTCTCGCAAAAGGGCGCTAAGCTCCCGCCGTGCCTCAACCCATTGCTGCGAACGCATACCATGCTTCCATGCAGGGTGACCATGCCCGCTTCTATGCCCGCCACCTGCGCCGTGAAAACGGCAGACGTGCCACCCTTTAACGGCTGGGGCTCGACAAGGCGCACCTGTTCGTTTTGATTTTGCCGTGCATCTGGGGGCAGCATTCATGCGTTCCACTAGGTACAAGGGGTTGCCGTCACTTTTCACAATGACTCCCCCCCTTAAGCTCTACATTCCCTACAACAGCTTGCCCGCCATCTGACACGTTGACGTGCTGCACTGTCACAGTTTGTTTGCCACCGTTGCGATGCTTACGCAGCGCTTCCATCAGAGCAGCAAAGCTGCGCGATAGCTTGTTCAATGCCCGCTCAGCAGACTCCTGCTGCGGGAGGCTGTCTGCACGGTTGAGACGTTCCGCCATCATCATAGTGGCTTGGTGTATCGCGGCCATCTGAGTGCATAGAAGTGCTTCGGCCGGGTCCCGCGGGTTCATTGCGTCTACGAAGCCCAAGACAAAGTTGCCCGCGGCGTCATCGACCGGCTTTCGGTATGAGCCAAGCTGGGCAATCTGATAGACAAGCCCATCCAAAACACCCGAGCCTGCCACTGCCTTCTGGATGGCACTGAAGTCACCGCTCAAAACGGTTTCAGCGCGAGTATCATCCAACATCCGGGTTTCAAATTTTGGTGGCTTTCGTTTGCTCTCCACAACCTCCGTTGCGCCGCTTTCATTTTGCATTGGTGTCATATGAAATGCTCCTTCTTGTAGTGCGCGAGATTGTGGATGTAGATTATTCGAGCGGCGGCGTGCGTTTCGAGCGCATCAATCGCAGGCTGATAGACCTCAAGGAACGACACGAGAGCATAGGGTAGTTCGCAGCGGCGCAAGCGGTCAGGAAGTTTACTTGCAACATCCGTTGCGGCGTTAAGGCTCTTCAGAGCCTCATCGCGTAGCTGCAAAGCGTTGCTCGTTCCATCCCAATGCATTGCGACACTCGCGACTTTCGCGACATGGGGCGTCTGCCAGAAGCCTTCCGTTTTTCGAGATTCAATCATTGTTCCGCGCTCTTTCAAAAATCAAAATCATTATGGGTATCTGGTCGCCGCAGAGGTGGCGGGCGGTGTTGGTCGAAGATGCGTTCGGCCTTGGGCTGTCCGTTGTTGTCAACCGTGTGCAAGATGCGGATGCCGTCCCGGCCGGTTTCGATGCGGGGCTCTTGTTCTTGCGTCGTCTTGTGGCGCGTGCCCTTTGGCTTGCCTGGGTTTCCAGCCGCAAAGGTGCCAGCCGTATTGCGTCCGCTTTTTCGGTCGGTCATGTTTACTCCCTTGCCTCATCACTTGGTAGGGCTGCCGCGCGAGCCTGCGCAGATAGGCGTCCATATAATCTCACCGCATTTTCAATGTGGATCGCCCTGACGCGAGACAGCTTTTCGATCTCCTTGAATGCCGCATTGGTCCTGGCCTCGTTGAAAAATCGGTAGACCTCATCGCCGCGCAGTTTCAATATTCTGCGCAGGATTCTGTTGGCCGCGACATCTAGGCCGACGCGATTCACGTAGTCAATCGCAGAGCGATGCGGGTCCTTGATCTGCGTTGCAGCCCTCGCGATACTTGCAACACAGCCAGCGGTTTCGGCCTCGGGGCCTTGCGACACTTGCGACACGGGGCGCGCAGCCGGGGCGGTTGTCGCGGAAGTTGCAGGGGCTTGGCCTTCGATTTCAGCCAGCTTAGCTCGTGCATCAAACCACATCGTCCGCACCCTTCCAAATTACCCAAGCTTCGGCCCGTGCAGCGCCCCGCACCACGGTTCCGGCTTCCAGCGGCACAAGCCATCCATGCTTTTCGAGAATACCAAGCGCCGCCCGTGCCTTCGGGCTTTCGCGCAGGGCGTTCGGCCCGAGCCTCACCACGTCGCGGACCATGATTTCAGGATGCGGCCAGCTTTCCAGCAGCCACCGCCGCAAAGCTTCCGCCTTGTCGATTTCAGAAGAAACAAGGGCCGCGCTTGCCAGCCGTGAAGCTTCGGAAAGGTAGAATTGCGCAAGCTCTATTGCGTCGGCCATGTCGCGGGCTTCCACCTTCGGGGCTTCCAAATCGTGCCAGAGGGTCAGCACCCCCGCAATTCGCGCCGCTTGCTCCGCCGCCTTGGACGCCGTGCCCGTGATGTGGGCAAGACTGCCCCCCGACGCTTGTGCCGCTTCGATTTCATCCGAGAACGCCACCAGAAGGTTGCGGGCTTCCAGTGTCAATTGCAGTATGCGGGGTTCAAGTTCGCGCGTCTCTGAGGCCATTGGCATGGGTGTTTCGAGGATAGCGCGCAATCGCCCCTCAAAGTTTGCAAGCGCCATATCATCGCGCTGGGCGTGCGCTTGCATACGGGTGCCTATAGCGCTGGGCGGTTCGCATATCAGAAAGCGGGGCAGAAAGCCCGTGTCAGCCGCTAGCGGATCTGCCAGAAAGCCGCGTGCCACGCCGGGTTGCACCATAAGATGCACCGCCAGCCGTCGCCCGTATAGTGTCGCGTGCCCATCCCCCGAGCGCGTGCGTCTTATCGGGTGGCCTTGCCAAAGGTCGTTGAACGCGGCCAGCGTCTTTTGCCGGTTCTCCGAGTTCATCGCGTGCCCGCCCAAGAATTGCCCGCCTTCATCCGAGAAAAGCCCAAGGCTGGGTTGCCCGTTTGCGAAAAGCTTTGTCAGCCCTTCAAATGTTGGTTCTGTCACGGTTCGGTCAGCGGAAGGCGGGGCTTCCGGTTCTGCCCCGAGCGCTTCTAGGTCAGCTTGTGCCGCCGTGCGCTTTTCGCCTTTACCTTTGCGGGCTTCCAAAAGAATCCGGTCACGTTCACCTTTCCAAAGCGCGTGCTTGTTCCGCCAGCTTTCTATTTCGTCGCGCTGGGCTTTAGCTTGTTCCCGTTCATAGACGCGCAGCGCGGCCATTAAGGGGGCGTCGCAAGCGCTTTTGCGTTCACCGCTTCGGGCTATTGTCAGGGCGTAAAGTGAAGTCGCGCGCGGCCCGCCCAGCGTGTCCACATCGGCAAAGCCCTGCACCGCCAAAGATGCCACCGCCAGAGCAGATTGCGCAGGGATGGCCACGGGGGCTTGCGTCATGCCTTGCACGGCTTCCACAGCCGCTCGCAGCGGCCCAAGCGCTTGCACCGGATAGGGGGCACCGGGGGCGATTTCGCGCACCAACGGTTGCGGCCCTTCGGGCGTAAAGGCGGTTTCGTTTATCTGGGGTTGCGCGTTCATGCTGCCACCGCCTTTTCCGTTAAGATGTCGTTCCAGTCCCGGCCAGCAGGGGCAGGCAATAGCGATACCTGCCAGCCCAGCGCGTGCGCCCGTTCTGCCAAAGTGTGCCCAGCCGCGCGGCCCGGTGCGTCGCCATCGGTTGCGATTGTCAGCCGCCCCGGTTCCGGGGGCAGTCGCAGCCCGCGCAGGCCACTTGTGCTAAGCGCGGCCCATAGCGTCACAGGGTCATCCAGCAGCCCGCACAACAGCGACAAGCCGCTTTCAACGCCTTCCGATACAACCAGCCGCGAACGCCCTTCAGTAAGCCGCACAGCGCCGCCAGCGGTTGCGCCCAGCATTGCCTTCGCGGGTTCTATATCGGCCTTGCCCGAGCCGTCAGGACGCAAGTAGGTCCGATGCACTGCAGGCAACCCCGCGCCTTGCACAGCTGCCACCATTGCCGGATACCGTTTTGCGGTCGGCCCGTGCCAGCAATCGCCTTGAAAGCGCAGCGTGCGGGGCAATTCGCAGGTTATGCCGCGACCGCGCAGATATGCTTCCGCCACCGTGCCTGCGATGGGTTGGGCTTCATCCCAAAGCCGTTTGGCTTGCGCCGCCTTGCGCTGGGCTTCGGCCTTTGCTTCGCGTTCGCGCCGGGCAATCGTTGCCGCGTCCGGTGGTGAATAATCTCCCGAGCGCAGCCCAGCCGCCGCCAGAATGTGGAGAAAGCCGCAGGCGCTTTTCTTGCAATCCAGCATCAGCCGCCCGTTTCGGCCATCGGCAAGGGTCAGGGCGTTTTGATCTTTCCGCCGTTGCGGTTGGCATACGGGGCAAGGTGCAGTGCCATAGCGGCCATGAAAGCGCCCGCCCAGCGCTAAAGTCAGTTCCCGCGCGTCAGTCATGTCGCACCGCCTTCGGGCCGGATATGATGAAGATCCGCGCGCTTTGCTAGGCCCTTGCCTCGTGTGACATTCGAGGTGCCCGCCGCTTCCGCATAGCGGCCCCTAAGCTTCGGTTGCGCCGCCCGCGCGCCGGGGTTTTCTTTTCGCCCGCCGGTCATATCAAGCGGCCTGTTCGCGAAGGTTTCGCAGATGGGCGTCAATGTCGCCTTCTGCCCAATAGATGCGGCCCCCAAGCTTGATGGGCTGGGGCAAGCGGCCCGCCGCCAAATCGGCATAGATTGCGCTGCGTGAGCGATTGCCTAGCTTGGCGCGCAGTTCAGTCAGAGTGAGGTATTTCATTGGCTTTCCATCGGTTGCAGTACAGGATTGCCCCGCACAGCCCGATGTTGCCCGCCTTTGCAGTCTGCTAAAAAGACAGCCAACCTTTCGAGGTTTTTACCTCTTTAAGAACGCCGATTTCCGTGAGGCGGGTTCGAATACGTGAACGATGTTTGTCATGCGCATCTTTCACGGTTTGAAAACTTAACTCATACGAATTGGCGACATTCAGTATCGCATCTTCCAAGCGCAAGTCGTCACCTTCGTCATTTCCAGATAAATATTCCACTTCGACGTCCCTCGCTAATCGTCTTGCGCGGTCGATGGTAGCCAACTTCTTCTTCATCGGATGCTTGCCCGCCGAACCGCCTTCGATTCTGAAAGTTTCGCCTAAAGTTTTACCAGACGGGGCTTGCCGATAGTCGTCCCAAGCTGAGGCAAGTACCCGTAGAAGTGCGAGAGGTACTGTAGCGCTTTCTTCGCCCCATTCTTTCGGCCATGTAGACCTTAATTGTTCATTTGTTCTTCCTGACTCTAAGCCACCTACAAAAGCCCCTAAAGCTTCAAGTGCGATATAAGGTGTGTTTAGAACACCATCGCTTAGCAATTCCTCAAATAATTCAAGGCGATGCGAAAGCGCCAATAACTCTTCATCAGCAATCGCATTATTCAGTTCAGCGAGACCTTCCTCAGACACCATAGGTGGACGGGGTTTCCTTCGTTTTGTCACCACGCCGCCCCCCGTGTCGCAGAAGTCGCGGAAGTCGCAGGGATGCCCCCGTCATTTTCGCTTTTTGCCATCACACCCCCGCCAGCTTCACGACCTGCCCGGCGCCACCCGTTACATAGTCAGCCCAGCGTTCGGCAAGCTTCCGACGCTGTTCCAGAAAGTCAGTTCTGCGATAAGCGCGCACCACGCCGCTATCGGTGACATGCGCCAGCATTCCTTCTGCCACTTCATGCGGGGCGTCCGTGCATTCTGCCAACCATGTGCGCAGAGAAGTGCGGAAGCCGTGAGGGCGAGCTTCTAGCCCCCGCCGTTCCATGTGCCGTGAAAGCGTCATGTCGCTAATCACCCCGCCCCGTGTGTTCGGAAATAGAAAACCGTTGCGTGCATGCGGTTTTGCCAGTTCGATAATGCGCTGTGCTTCAGGAGCGAGTGGAACGCGATAATCGGGTGTCCTACCCCTGCGGCCCTTCATATCTTCTCCGGGTACGATCCACACATCGCCGTCGAGTTGATCACGCCGTATGTGTCGTAAGGGCTTCGAGCGCACGCCGGGGTTCAAGATCAGCAAGCGCAAGGCAAGATGCGTTGGGGTCGGTTCTGCTAAGCTAGCATAGAAAGCGGGCACATCGGACCAAGCCATCGCTGGAATGTTCTTCGCCACGTGCCGCGATTTACCTAGCAGCGCCTTGGCCTTTTCGGTCGCTTGTAAATCCACATCCAAGCCCAGGGCAGCGGCATGCCTCATCACAATAGAAAGCCGGTTCATGGCCTTGCGCGCTGTATCAGCTTTGGTGTGCCAAATTGGGCTCAACGTGTCGCGAATGTCGCGCTGATCTAGGTCAGTTACTGGTACTTTGCCGAGCTTAGGTAGGACGTGAAGAGTTAATGGCGAAAGCCAACGGCCCGCTGTCCCGTCCCCTTTGAGTTCTGCTTTGCGAGCTTCGAACGCATCTGTCGTGATAACAGCAAGCGAAATATCCTCTCTCCGCGCGGTACGTTTTTCGGTTTCGCGTTCTTTAATTGGATCACGGCCAGCCGCCGCAACTTCACGCCAATGCTGGGCCATCTTCCGAGCTTCCGCCAGTCCGAGAAAAGGAAAGCCCCCTAGACCCATCTCCCGCCGTCTACCGTGTACGGTTACCCGTAAGACCCACTGCGCTCCCCCATCGTCGCGCTTTACTAGCCATAACCCAGAGCCATCACAGTGCTTTCCCGCTGGTGCCGTTTTAACAAACGATGCTGAAAGCCTGTTCTGCGCCCGCATTCTTCATCCCCCTAAATATCCACCTTTAGGTAGTGGATACCGACGGACAGAACAAGACACCGCAGGACGTATTGCGCCATATTTTTAGGGGATACAGGGCAGGTTTGGACATTTAAAAGCAGGCAAAAACAATATGTTGATGCCTCTTCTGGGCACCACATCGTTAAAATGATATCTCGCTTTCGCTAAATTATAATTCGACCTTTCTATGTGGGATGGTCGATATTAGCGTCTGTGTCATTGCATATTTCGTCGGAAAATATGTGTCACCCTAGAGGTGGTCGTATGTGCTTTTCGAACTTGCCGATGCGCATCACTTACCCACCACAATCAGATCATCACAAATTTATAGCCGCCCGACTGGCGCCTAAAACACGTGGGTGCCATCCGCAGATGGTTGTCGTATAAGCATCACGCATTCTTGGAGATGATGATGACAATTACACTGCACCAACGCGACCTTCCTGATGATCTGGACCTTGGCCCTGAGGTGGCGATTGACTGTGAAACCATGGGGCTTAACCCCCATCGGGACCGGCTGTGTGTTGTGCAGCTTTCAAGCGGAGACGGCACGGCCCATCTCGTGCAGATCGCCAAAGGTCAAACAGAAGCACCAAACCTGTGCCGCATGTTGACTGATCCCAATGTGACCAAACTTTTCCATTTCGGCCGCTTTGACATCGCCGCGATGTATCATGCGTTTGGTGCGCTTACGGCCCCGGTCTATTGCACCAAAATTGCCAGCCGTTTGGTGCGGACATATACAGATCGCCACGGACTGAAGGCTTTGTTGACTGAATTGCTGCAAGTCGACATCTCAAAGATGCAGCAAAGCAGTGACTGGGGCGCTGCCCAGTTAACCGAGGCGCAAATGGCCTATGCCGCATCTGACGTGCTGTATCTACACCGCCTACGCGACGCACTGAACACGATGATGGTCCGCGAAGATCGGATGGAGCTCGCGCAACAGTGCTTTGACTTTCTGCCCACGAGGGCGAAGCTCGACCTGATCGGCTATTCTGGCACGGATATTTTCGCGCACTCCTAACTTCGGCAATAAGGCCTGCACCATGTCCACTTTGACGCGCCACACTAAGGTCGTCCGCGCCGCGCGCGTGGTCTTGCCGCTGTTGGCGCTGGCATTGTTGTCGAGCCTGTTTTTGCTGACCCAGACGCCCAATCCGGACGCCGCCATTCCATATGCAGAGGCCGATGTGCAGCTCTTGGCGCGGGAACAGCGCCTGACCGCGCCGCGCTTTGCGGGCATGTCATCCGATGGCGCATCCTTTTCAATTGCCGCCGATTTGGCACGACCAGACCCCGTTGACCCTCGCATCCTGAGTGCGGATAGACTTTCCGTTGCGATTGACGGGCTGGAGGGCGGCAATACGCTATTCGTTCAGGCCCGGCGCGGCCAGATGGATACGGGTGAGCAAACGCTGCAACTGGCCCAAGATGTAGCGATCCGCAGTTCACTCGGCTTATCGCTGCAAACGGATCAGTTTATGGCAGATGTAGCAGGCTTGTCTCTCTATGTGCCGACCCCGCTGACAGGACGGGGCCCTTTTGGCGAATTAACCGCCCAAAGAATGCGCCTTACGCGGGACATCGCCACAGGTGATCAGCTTCTGCTTTTCGAGGGGGGTGTCACCCTGCTATACACCCCGGAATAGGTTTGGAAATTTTATATGCAGATCACTACTCTCTCTACCCTCGCCGTTGCGCTTTTGATGCCTGTGATCGCCTTGGCGCAGGGCACATCGGTAGGGTTTGGCGGTGGTGGTCACGATACAGATGCACAGGTTGAGATCGCGGCGGATAGCCTTTCGATCGACCAAGCCACCGGTCGGGCCACGCTGTTGGGTAATGTGCTTGTTGCCCAAGATACCCTGCGATTGACAGCGGATGAGGTTGTTGTGGACTACGTGGATCAAGACGGACGCCGTACAATCCAAAGCCTGTCGGCCGAGGGCGACGTGCTGATTGTGGCGGGCCCTGACGCGGCCGAAGGACAGACCGCTGTTTACACCATCGGCTCAAGTGAAATCGTCATGACCGGCGAAGTTCTTCTGACCCAAGGCGACAACGCACTGGCGGGTGAGCGGCTTGTGGTAAACCTTGCGTCTGGTGCTGGTACTGTTTCAGGCCGCGTTCGTACGGTTCTTCAGGTTTCGGAATGACGACAAAGCCAACCCTGACCGCAGCCCCAGGTACAGGTGGGCTCAAGATTGAAAATCTGCGCAAAAGCTACCGCAAACGGCCCGTCATCCGGGACGTTTCGATGGAGCTGGCGCGGGGCGAAGTCGTTGCCCTATTGGGGCCAAATGGATCTGGCAAGACCACGTGTTTCTACTCCATTGCGGGGCTTGTGACCCCCGACGCAGGACGCGTCACACTCGATGGGGCTGATGTCACGGTGCTGCCGATGTACCGCCGTGCGCGCGCCGGTGTGGGGTACCTGCCACAAGAAATGTCCATTTTTCGCGGGCTCTCTGTCGAAGACAACATAATGGCCATTCTAGAGGTAGCTGAACCCAACAAGAAACGCCGCCGCGACCGCCTCGAAGAATTATTGGCGGAGTTCCATATCGAACCGCTCCGCCGGGCATCAGCCATGGCCCTCTCGGGGGGAGAACGCCGCCGTGTGGAGATCGCTCGCTGCCTTGCTGCGTCGCCCAAATACCTGCTGCTGGATGAACCTTTCGCAGGGGTAGATCCCATCGCCGTTGGTGATATTCGTGCCTTGGTCGCTCAGCTAAAGACCCGGGGCATTGGGGTATTAATTACCGATCACAATGTGCGCGAGACGCTCAAAATTGTTGACCGCGCCTATATTTTGCACGACGGCAAAGTTATCATGAGCGGTAGCGCATCTGAGGTCATTCAAGACCAAAACGTTCAACGCGTTTACCTAGGCGACAGCTTTAACGCGTAGTTCGGTCCGTGTCTGCCGACATTTCACCAAACCCTCAGGTTTCAATTGACATCGGGCATCTTCAGGCGTCCAATCAAGAGTATGAAGCCCTGTTGTGCCCTTCGCATTTCTATGCGTAACTCGCTGGATTGCTCTCAACAGACCGCCGCGCAGGTAATGCGCCCGGTGCTTCATATTTTAACCAAATTGCAAGGTTTGACGCGTTAAAATTCGCGTCCTTTGCGTGACTTTCTGGGAGGTTTCATGCGTTATCAAATCAGCGGAAAACAAATAGACATCGGCACTGCGCTTCAAACGCACGTGGAGCAGGAGTTAGGAGGAATCGTCCAAAAGTACGCGGAACGACCTACCGATGCCCTCGTTGTCTTTTCCCGAAATGCGCATGAATACGTCTGTGAATCGACCGTACATCTCTCCACCGGTCTGACCGCACAGGCAAAGGCGCATGCAACTGAAATCTATGCCGCATTTGATAGCTGCGGTGAAAAAATGGAGAAACAGTTGCGCCGCTATAAGCGTCGCCTCAAGGACCATCACCGCGAAAGGGCGCAGCCGGTTGAACTCTCGGGTGCCGCGTCGTATATCCTCGCCAGCCAAGAGAGCAACGATGAGGACGAGCCTGAAACGCTGACGCCTTTGATCGTTGCAGAGATGGAAACCAAGATCCCATCGTTGTCGGTCGGTGAGGCTGTAATGCAGATGGAGCTTGCGGGAGCGCCTGTTCTAGTGTTCCACAATGAAAAGCACGGCTCAATTAATGTCGTGTACCGCCGTGAAGACGGCAACGTGGGCTGGGTTGATCCTAAGTCCGAGAGCTAAAAACTTCGAGGTCCGCCTCGGGTGGGAGAGAACGTCCAATGCAACTGGCAGATATCCTGTCGCCCAACGCCGTTCAGGCGGTTGGGAAAGTCAGCAGTAAGAAACGTTTGTTACAAACGCTCGCCGAAGCCGCGAAAGCGGCCCATGGCGTGTGCGCGGATGCAGCTCTCTCCCACTTGCTCGAGCGGGAGTCGCTGGGCCCAACAGGTGTTGGCGGTGGCGTTGCGCTACCGCACGCGCGTTTACCTGAACTTGATCGGGTGGTTGGGGTGTTTTTGCGCCTCGAACAGCCTATTGATTTCGATGCCGTCGATCGCAAACCAGTAGACATTGTGTTCGGCTTGTTTGCGCCCGAAGCATCAGGCGTTGAGCACCTAAAAGCACTGGCGCTGGTGTCTCGTTCGCTGCGGAACCCTTCGCTGTGCGCTAAGCTCCGCTCTAACGGCGATCCAAGTGTGCTGTACACTCTGCTGACAGAACCCGAAGCGAGCCAAGCAGCTTAACGTATATCGCTCGCGGTTTATATAAGACCGCCCAAAACTACTGAGCGGCGCGACGCATGGAGAGTGAGGCCTGTAAAAACTCGGCAAGCTCCTCCTGGAGGTCTTCACGTGCAAGGCCGAACGCAACAGTCGCCTGCAAAAAACCCGCTTTTGAGCCGCAATCATACCGCTGGCCCGTAAATCGATAGCCAAAAACGTTCTGCTCGTTTTTGATCTCTTGGGCGATCGCATCCGTAAGCTGAATCTCACCTCCGGCCCCGGATTTCATCTGATTTAGGTTTTTCATGATTTTTGGGCTCAGAATATAGCGCCCAATCACCGCAAGGTTGGAAGGCGCCGTCCCAGCGGGGGGCTTTTCCACCATCCCGTTCACCGACACATGGGTGCCCATGTCTTCTTTGACGTCCAGAACCCCGTAGGAAGACGTCTTTGCGGCCGGGACCTCCATTGCTGCAACCATATTACCGCCGGTCTCAGCATAAGCTTCAATCATTTGTTGCAAGCATGGTTTCTCAGCAGCAATGACGTCGTCCGGCAGGATCACCGCAAAAGGTTCATCCCCAACAAGCCGCCGCGCGCACCACACAGCGTGACCAAGGCCCAGCGCTTTGTGCTGGCGGATATAGGCAATCGCACCGCTATCCATATTGGTCTTTTTCAATTCTTTCAGCAGCGCATCCTTGCCCTTCTTGCGCAAGTTCGCCTCAAGCTCAGGGGAGTGATCAAAGTAGTCCTCAAGGGCACTCTTCCCTCGGGACGTCACAAAGATGAATTCCTTAATCCCCGCGGCACGGGCTTCATCAATTGCGTATTGGATGAGCGGTCGGTCCACCAAGGTCATAATTTCCTTGGGCACTGACTTTGTCGCCGGCAAAAAGCGCGTACCCAAACCCGCTACGGGGAAAATGGCCTTAGTGACTTTTCGTTTCATTATGACACCTAATTACAAAGCTAAAACACGACATAAATTTTCTATTGGCTAATAAGGCCGTAGGGCGAAACTATGACAACGTGGCGACAATATAAAGAGTTTGCTTTGAGTGTCCTAATTATGAGGCGGGTTTCAGCTTGACCGCTGGAGCGAAGGCGATGAAGTGAGGATTCTCAAACTCAGCCTTACCGTAGCGAAGTGGCGTGTGATCATCAAAGCGCACAACCTCGCCTCCTGCACCGGCCAGAACGGCGTGACCTGCGGCGGTGTCCCATTCCATCGTGCGGCCCAAGCGCGGATAAATATCGGCTTCGCCGCTTGCGATCAGACAGAATTTTAGCGAAGAGCCCGCGCTCTTACTGTCAGCGACTTCGTATTTCGCGATATAATCCTCAAGCGCCTGATCCCGGTGCGACTTCGACGCGACCACAAACAACGCCGAATTGTCCGAGTTAGAGACGCTAAGCAGCGTCAGGGAGCCCGGAGTATCGAGATCGAAAGGCCCGGTTTCCTCAACCGTCTGACCACTGCCATTCGTATAGAACAGTCGCCCCCGAGCCGGGGCATAGACGACACCACGCAGTGGGACACCCTTTTCCACGTAGGCGATATTGACGGTGAAATCCCCCCGCCGATGCACGAATTCCTTGGTGCCATCGAGCGGGTCGACAATTAGGAAAGTGTCGCCCACCTCGGAGTGAGTCTCATCCTGTTCTTCAGTGACCAGCGGCACACCTGGGAACGCGGCGCGCAGACCGGCGGAGATCAGCGCATCGGCTTTCTCATCTGCTTCGGTTACGGGGCTTTCGTCAGATTTTGTTTTCACTTCAAAGGTATCTGATTCGTACACGTCCATAATGACGG
>NZ_CEZFMW010000077.1:0-16842 GCF_982993085.1 Thalassobacter sp.
AGCGCCAGAGACGTCATCATCATGTGCCAGTGGTGGTGCGTGCCGTGACGGCCGGAGCCCAAGCCATCAGCGCGTTTTCGATCAGTCAAATAACGTTGCATGGGATGTTTCCTTGCTTGTGCCGCTCAGACGAGCGCGACGATCAGGGTGACCAGTGTCGAAAGGCCCAACATGCCGATCGCCATTTTTTCGGATGTGGGCACGTCTACGCAGTAGCCGAAGTCCCACAGGAGGTGCCGTAGGCGGCCCAGCATGTGGTACACAAATGCCCAAACGCCACCAAGCATGATGAGGTTGCCAAACCAGCTGCGCAGGAACCCGTCCATCGCTGCAAACGCGGTTTCGGAGGTTGCGGCGGCAAGAAACCATGCCACCACCAAAGCCGAGAGGCCGAGCAGTGCGATGCCGGTGATGCGCACCAGGATCGATGAGATCGAAGTCAACTGGGGGCGATAAACCTGGAGGTGCGGGGAGAGGGGTCGCTCTACCTTTTTGACGTCAGCCATGGGCACGTCCCTTTCTGGTTGTAATTTTGTCGGTCATTGTTGGCGTTTATGCATAAGAGTTTTTCGGCAAGAGTCACGTGTAACAAGCCGAGATTCCCGTCAAAGGGGCGCGCAAATCGACGCATCGGCCCATATGTGATCACGAAAGTAATTGGTGTGATCACGTATGGGCGTGCTGTTTAGTTGTGCGTTTTGGCGACCTTGGGGTCTTGGGGGTGAGCCGCAGGTGTGAGTCGATCATTTTGTGATCACACCGTGCAGCCCAGCGCCCTGTCAGAGCGGCATTAGCGCCCAGTAGTCCAGATCAAGCAGGACGTTGGGGTCATATTTGCCGTCTTCGCCGCGCAAAACGAAGGGCGCGCCACCTTTGGTTGCAACCAGCCGGAGACGAATCGCCCCTACGCCGGGGGCTGAGGTTTCGGCGATGTCCAACACCTCGGACCATGCTTTGATCGTATCGCCCGAGAAACAGGGGTTTGCATGGGCGCCTGCGTTCAGGCCGACGACCATTTGCGCGTTGGCCAAGCCATTGAAAGACAAGGCACGTGCCATCGAAATCACATGGCCGCCATAGATCAGGCGCTGCCCATCGGGGCGGAAGGTGGCATCGAAATGCACCTTGGCTGTGTTCTGCCACAAGCGCGTGGCGATCATGTGCTCAGCTTCTTCGATGGTGACGCCATCGACGTGGTCGATCTGTTCCCCGACTTTGTAATCGGACAGGCGATGCGGCTCACCCGCGAGGGTGAAGTTGTAGTCCGCAAAGGTCAGCCCCTTGGGGATCACGAGGTCGCTGGCCGAGATAGATTTGGATAGGGTTGGCACCACGGTTTCGGGGGCGGGGGCATCGGTGTCACGTTTGCGCACCATGACCCAGCGGACATAGTCCATCACCGTTTCATCCCGCTGGTTCAAGCCGCGCGTGCGGACATAGACCACGCCGGTTTTACCGTTGGAGTTTTGTTTGAGGCCAATGACTTCGGAGGTCGAGCGGAGGGTATCGCCGGGGTAGACCGGCAAGTGCCAGCGGCCTTCGGCGTAGCCAAGGTTGGCGACCGCATTGAGGGATACGTCCGGCACGGTTTTGCCGAAAATCACGTGAAACGCGGCAAGGTCGTCAATCGGGCTGCTGGGCAGGCCGCTGGCCTGTGCAAATGCGTCCGAGGAATAGAGCGCATGGCGGGCCGGATAGAGCGCGTGATAAAGCGCGCGCTCACCCCCCGAAACCGTGCGCGGGACCGCGTGTTCGATGGTTTGGCCGAGTTGGTAATCCTCAAAGAAGCGGCCGGGGTTGGTTTTGGCCATTAGTGTTCTCCGAGTTTGGTGTCGGGGGTGTAGGTGCCCTCAACCTCTTTTGTGACGGATTGGCCGCAGCGCATGATGCCTTTGACGGGGTCAAAGGTTTGCGTGGGGGAGCCATAGAGCGTCCAGCCTTTGTTCAGGGCGTCGGTGACCTTGTGGCAAAAGGCGGACGTGTCGTCCTCGGACAAAAAGCGATAGAGTTTCATGGGTTAGCCTCCTACGGGTGAGACACCCGCCCAAACGTGAATTGCCATAACGATGGCCATCAGCACGAGGCCGATGATCAGCGCCTTGATGTCGCCTTTGACGGAGACGGTTGCGGGCCGCTCCCACGGGGTGGAGCGGTTGATGAGGATGACGCTGACGACGGCCCATGCGAGCAGCCCGCCAAACAGCAGGATCGACGCGACATCGCCGTTCACCAATAGGTGAGCCGTGGCCCATGTTTTGAATGCGGTCAGTTGGGGGTGGCGGATTTTGGCTGCGAGCGTGCCCTTGGCTGCGCCCACGCCATATAGGTAAAACGCAAACAACATCAGCAGGTTGTTGATGTGGGTCATAAAGCTGGGCGGTTGCCAAACGGGGATAAAGTCAGCCGCTTTGTATCCCAGAACCATCATCACGACGCTGCCGATGATCAGGACGGCGGCGATGCCTTTGCCCGCTGTGCCCATTTGACCGCGAAGGCCCGGCGCCACGCGTTTGAAGAGGTGGGCGGCCCACCAAAGGGCGATGCCCGCGATCAAAAGTGTCATTGAGGGTTACTCCGCTGCGGTTGCGATGGCGTTGGCCATGGCGAGGGTTTTGCGCGCGGTTTCCACGTGCAGGTTCTCGACGATTTTACCATCTACGACGGCGATGCCTAGACCTTCGGCTTCGGCGGCCTCGAATGCGTCGATCTGACGGCGGGCAAGGTCGATTTCCGCGTCCGATGGGGAAAAGGCGGTGTTGCAGGTGTCGACCTGCGCGGGGTGGATCAGGGTTTTGCCGTCCATGCCCATATCGCGGCCTTGGGCGCATTCAGCAGCAAGGCCTTGGGTATCCTTGTAGGCGTTATAGACGCCATCGACACAGATAATGCCGGCCGCGCGCGCCGCGAGCAGGCACATTTGCAGCGAGGTGAGCAGCGGCTCACGGTCGGCGCGGAAGCGTGTGTTGAGGTCCTTGGCGAGATCGTTTGTGCCGATGATAAAGCCGCCCATCCGGGGGGCTTGTGCGATCTCGAGGGCGTTGAGGATGCCGAGCGGGGTTTCCATCATGGCCCAGATTTTGGTGTTGGCGCAGGCGGGGTGTGCGTCCAGCAGGGCGCTGAGGGCTGTGATATCCGCCGCGGAATTTACCTTGGGGAGAAGGACGGCCTGTGGTCCGGTGGGGGCGATCACGGCGACGTCGGCGTGGCCCCAGTCGGTATCGAGCGCGTTGATCCGCACGATTTGGGCGCGATCACCGTAGCCGCCAGCGGTCAGGGCGGCGGCAAGGGTGTGGCGTGCGTTTTCCTTTTCATCGACGGCCACGGCATCCTCAAGGTCGAAGATGATGGCGTCCACTGGAAGGGTCTTGGCCTTTTCCAATGCGCGCTCTTTTGAGCCGGGAATATAGAGAACGGAGCGGTAGGGGTGGGTCATGGTCAAATCCTTCTGCGCTGCGGCATGGTTTTGCACGGCTGGTAATATAGCGCAAGCCAGAACGTGTATTTGAGACGTTTTGTTGCGCGCGGGATCGTCTGAGGTTGGAAAAATACACGCTGCGCGAGAAAATGCGCGAGTTTAACTTTTCTCTAAGCACTTTGGTTCAGGTTGGCTGCATCAGAAGGGTCGGCCTCGCTTGATGGGGAAACGGCCACTAACACAGGGGAGAGTTTGGCGTAGGCCGGATTTGTCCCAGCGATCCCGGCGTTTGTCAGCTCTCCTTCACACATGAAGGTTAGGTAAGGTTAGACCATGAAGACATCTATTTTTACAGCAGCTTTGATCGGGGCGACCGTGTGGTCCTCTTTGCCGGCGGCTGCCGAAGTTTGTGGCAAACGCGATACGGTTCTGAGCCGTCTGTCGGAGAAGTTTGGTGAAACGCGACGCAGCCTTGGGCTGGGGGCGAATAACGGTGTGGTTGAGGTGTTTGCCTCGGATGATACTGGGTCTTGGACGATTACGGTGACGATGCCCGATGGGCGCATGTGTCTTGTAGCGTCTGGCCAGTCCTACGAGGACACGATTGATCCGCTTCAGGCGTCTGACGACGCTTAGATAAGTGCGTCATAGATCAGTTTGCTGCCCGTACAGGTCAGCAAGACGTAGGTTAGTGCAAAGAACAGACGCTCTGGGATGAGGCGATGCGCCTTGACCCCGAGCCAAGTGCCCAGCAGGGCAAAGGGCGCAAGATATACGCCCGCCAAGAGGGTTTCGGCCGTAAAGACGCCTAGAAAAGCGTAGGGCACGGCCTTGAGGATATTGATGATCCAAAAGGTGATGACGGTCGTTGCCTGAAATGTTGTCTTGCTAAGGTTTTGTGAGAGCAGAAAGATCGCGGCGGGTGGGCCGCCTGCGTGGCTGATAAAACTGGTAAAGCCTGCGATAACGCCGAATGCCGCGCCAAGCGCTGGGCGGAAGGGTTGGGGGGCGATGCGGATGAGACCGCGCGCCCGGCCTAATTGAAACGCCACAAAGCCGATGGAGATTGCGCCGATCAGGAGGCGCAGCATGTCCGGATCAGCGATTTGATAGAGCCATATCGCGAGGGCTACGCCCGGAATTGCACCGATGCACAGGGCTGCGGCTGAGGGCGCGTGCCATTTGGCCCAATAGGGTTTGAGCGAGGATATATCCACCAGCATCAGTAGGGGAAGCACAACCCCCAAGGCCATCGCCGGATCCAGCACAAGGGCGAGAATCGGTGCCGCAGCAAAGGCCGCGCTGGAGCCAAAACCGCTCTTGGAGATTGCGGCAAAGATGATCGCTGGGATGGCGAGAGCGAAAAATGTGAAGTCGAAGGTGATCATGTTGGCCGGATGAGATGGTTAACAAATTGTGCTGAAGCCAGCGGGCTATAGCACTTTTCTCGCGGTAAGTTATCGCGCATCCCATCTGTTAAGCGAGGCTTTCTGCCGCGCTGGCGCAGTCTTGCGCCGCGTTGTCCGAGTGGTTAGGCGTGCTGGGGTCATTAATATCCCACCGGAGAGACCTTCCATGGCCAGAGCTAAAATTGCCCTTATCGGCGCAGGCAACATCGGGGGCACGCTTGCCCACCTCGCTGCTATCAAGGAATTGGGCGACGTTGTCCTGTTCGACATTGCGGATGGTCTGCCCCAAGGCAAGGCGTTGGATATCGCCGAATCCGGCCCCTCCGAAGGTTTTGATGCCGACATGAAGGGCACCTCGGATTATGCGGATATCGCGGGCGCCGACGTGTGCATCGTGACCGCAGGTGTTGCGCGCAAACCCGGCATGAGCCGCGACGACCTGTTGGGCATCAACCTGAAAGTTATGAAGTCCGTCGGCGAGGGTATCGCTGCCCATGCGCCCGACGCATTTGTTATCTGCATCACCAACCCGCTGGATGCGATGGTTTGGGCGCTGCGTGAATTTAGCGGTCTGCCCCACCACAAAGTGTGCGGCATGGCTGGCGTTCTGGACAGCGCGCGCTTCCGCCACTTCCTCGCTGAGGAATTCAACGTATCCATGCGCGATGTGACGGCCTTTGTTCTGGGCGGCCACGGCGATACGATGGTGCCATCGGTGCGCTATTCGACCGTTGGCGGTATCCCACTGCCCGATCTGGTTGAGATGGGTTGGACCACGCAAGAGAAACTGGACGCCATGGTGCAGCGCACCCGTGACGGCGGTGCCGAAATCGTTGGCCTGCTGAAAACAGGCTCGGCGTTCTATGCGCCTGCTACCTCGGCGATTGAGATGGCCGAAGCCTATCTGAATGACCAAAAACGCGTTCTGCCCTGTGCCGCCTATTGCGATGGCGATCTGGGCGTGAAGGGTATGTACGTTGGCGTGCCCACCGTGATCGGCGCCGGTGGTGTTGAGCGGATCGTGAACATCAAGCTCAACAAAGAAGAGCAAGAAATGTTCGACGTTTCCGTGAATGCGGTGAAGGGTCTGGTCGACGCATGTAAGGCGATCGACGACAGCCTCGTCTAAGCGACTCACTCGTGAGCTGAGCATTGGGTGTTCCTTCGGGAGCACCCTTTTTTGTTGCGTTGTAAGAAATTGCATACGGCTGTATGCCGAATTTGTGATCACACTTTTTTGCGGTGTGATCACAAAAGTGGGTTTTTTGGGCGAAATACCACTGCTGCGGCGTTATGGCGTTTTGCAGGGTTAATTGGCTGTGTCAGACCAAGCGTCAACAACAAGCAATATGGGACAGTTTCATGAACATCCATGAATACCAGGCGAAGGCCCTTCTTCGCTCCTACGGCGCTCCGGTCTCGGACGGACGCGTGGTTTTGAAGGCAGAAGACGCCAAAACCGCTGCGGGCGAAATGGACGGACCTCTGTGGGTTGTAAAAGCACAAATCCACGCGGGTGGCCGCGGCAAAGGCTCCTTTAAGGAAGCGGATGCTGGCGAAAAGGGCGGTGTGCGCCTTGCTAAATCGGTGGAAGAGGCTGCGGATGAAGCCAAGAAGATGCTTGGTCGGACGCTGGTTACACACCAAACCGGCCCTGCTGGTAAGGTTGTGAACCGCATCTATATCGAGGACGGTTCCGGGATTGAGACCGAACTGTACCTTGCTTTGCTGGTCGATCGTCAGACATCGCGCGTTAGCTTTGTGTGTTCGACCGAAGGCGGCATGGACATCGAAGAAGTGGCGGCCAGCACGCCCGAAAAAATCCTCAGCTTTTCGGTTGATCCAGCGACGGGTTACCAAGGCTTTCACGGTCGCCGCATCGCATTCGCGCTTGGGCTGACCGGTGCGCAGGTCAAGCAGTGCGTGAAGCTGATGGGTCAATTGTACCAGTGCTTTGTCGAAAAAGACATGGAGATGCTGGAGATCAACCCGCTGATCGTGACCGACAAGGGTGACCTGAAGTGTCTGGACGCCAAGATGGGTTTCGACGGTAACGCGGTTTACCGCCACGCTGACATCGCCGCCCTGCGCGACGAAACGGAAGAAGACCCCAAGGAATTGGCGGCCTCTAAGTTCGATCTGAACTACATCGCGTTGGACGGTGAAATCGGGTGCATGGTGAACGGTGCGGGCCTTGCGATGGCCACGATGGACATCATCAAGCTGTTCGGCGCAGAGCCTGCAAACTTCCTTGATGTGGGCGGCGCGGCCACCACTGAGAAAGTGACCGAAGCGTTCAAGATCATCACATCGGACCCCAACGTAAAGGGTATCCTTGTGAACATCTTTGGCGGCATCATGCGGTGTGACGTGATTGCGCAAGGCGTTGTGACGGCTGTTAAAGAGGTCGGCCTTGAAGTGCCCCTCGTTGTGCGTCTTGAGGGCACGAACGTAGAGCAGGGCAAGGAGATCATCAACACCTCCGGCCTGAACGTGATCGCTGCAGACAACCTGAAAGACGGTGCGCAGAAAATCGTCAAAGCGGTGAAGGGATAAGACCGATGGCAGTTCTCGTAAACGAAAATACCAAAGTCATTTGTCAGGGCTTCACTGGCTCGCAGGGGACATTCCACTCTGAGCAGGCGATTGCTTATGGCACCAAAATGGTGGGCGGCGTGACGCCGGGCAAGGGCGGTCAGACGCACCTTGACCTGCCTGTGTTCAACTCGGTCCATGAGGCCAAGCACGTCACAGAAGCCAATGCGACCGTGATCTATGTACCGCCCCCCTTTGCGGCGGATTCGATCCTTGAGGCGATTGACGCTGAGATGGAGCTGATTGTCTGCATCACCGAGGGTATCCCGGTTTTGGACATGATGCGTGTAAAGCGCGCCCTTGAGGGCACCGCATCGCGTTTGATCGGGCCAAACTGCCCCGGCGTGATCACGCCTGACGCCTGCAAAATCGGCATCATGCCCGGCCACATCCACCGCCGTGGTTCGGTTGGTGTTGTGTCCCGTTCGGGCACGCTGACGTACGAAGCGGTGAAGCAGACTTCCGATCTGGGTCTTGGCCAGTCGTCGGCTGTTGGCATCGGCGGCGACCCCATCAAAGGCACGGAGCACATCGACGTGCTGGACATGTTCCTTGACGATGATGAGACGCATTCGATCATTATGATCGGTGAGATCGGGGGCTCCGCTGAAGAAGAAGCCGCTGAATTCCTTGCTGAGCAACGCAAAAAGGGTCGTTGGAAACCAACGGCTGGCTTTATTGCGGGCCGCACGGCGCCTCCGGGTCGTCGCATGGGCCATGCTGGCGCGATTGTTGCAGGCGGCAAAGGCGACGCCGAAAGCAAGATCGAAGCGATGAAGTCCGCTGGCATCGTTGTGGCCGAAAGCCCCGCAACGCTGGGTGAGGCCGTTCAAGAAGCGATTGCCGCTGGTTAATCGTCGCCTGGAGAACGGGGGAGGTACAACATGGGATTGGAAAGGCTGATACGCGCGACTGTGTTGTGTGTTGTGCTTTCCTCTCCTGCCGTGGCGCAGGGGCTGGAACCCTGTGCCGAACCGTTCGCAGAGGCTGAAAAATTCTACGGCGCGCTCGAGGCTGAAGGCTGGAGCGCGCCGCAGACCGATGTGGTTGAGGCCCTGATGTGGATTAACGCCGTGGCTTATTTGGGTGGCGACATGGGCGGCGCGAGCCTGCGCGACGTGCTAGATGCGCAGCGCATGGCAGCGGCCAACTATGGGCGGCTCAAGGCGTTGCCCACATCTGAGACGCGGATTTTGATCAATGGTACGGCCGTGATGCTGGCCAGTTGGCAACGCCCCGCGGACACGATTACATCCGTACAGTGCCGCGTGGCGATGGACGACCCGTCGGCCGGTGCGCCGCAAACAGGATTTGGTGCCCACACCGACGTCCGTGTGGACGCCGATAATCCGGGCCTGTCCGAATACCGTTTCCACTACAACCAAGCCGCCATTCGCGCGGAACTGCCCGATGCGACGCCGCCCCAAGTGGTGGTGAACATCCAGCATGAATTTTTCGTGGAGGGAGCGCAATGAGCAGTCAGCGTTCCTTTCATCCCGAGTTTACAGCTTACGGTCCCAACCCAAATGAGGTGTCCCAATGACCGAACACTCCTCCAACGACCAGTTCCACGCCTCTAGCTTTATGCAGGGCCACAACGCGGAATATCTGGAACAGATGTACGCGCGGTACGCCAACGATCCGGCGGCAGTGGACGAATCGTGGCAAGCGTTTTTCCGGGCGATGGGGGACGATGAGGTCTCTGTTAAGCGCGAGGCTGAGGGCCCAAGCTGGGCGCGCGCCGACTGGCCGCCGCAGCCCACCGACGATTGGACCACCGCACTGACCGGTGAATGGGCCCCGGCCCCTGAGGTCAAAGGTGCTGGTGACAAGATCAAGGCAAAGGCCGCCGCGACCGGTGTTGAGGTCTCGGACGAGCAGATCAAACGCGCTGTGCTGGACTCGATCCGCGCGCTGATGATCATTCGTGCCTATCGTATTCGGGGTCACCTTGTTGCTGACCTTGACCCTCTGGGGATGCGGGACCAGACCCCCCACCCAGAGCTGGATCCCAAGTCCTATGGCTTTACCGAAGCCGACATGGACCGCCCGATTTTCATCGACCAAGTTTTGGGGCTGCAAGTCGCCACAATGCGCGAGATCATGGCGATCGTGAAGCGGACCTATTGTGGGACGTTTGCGCTTCAATACATGCATATCTCGAACCCCGAAGAGGCCGGCTGGCTGAAGGAGCGGATCGAGGGCTTGGGCAAAGAGATTGCGTTTACCCGCGAAGGCCGGAAGGCGATCCTTAACAAAATGGTTGAGGCTGAGGGTTTTGAGAAATTCCTCCATGTGAAGTACATGGGCACCAAACGGTTTGGTCTGGATGGTGGCGAAAGCCTGATCCCTGCGATGGAGCAGATCATCAAGCGTGGCGGTAACCTTGGGCTGAAGGAAATCGTTATCGGGATGCCCCACCGGGGTCGTTTGTCGGTGCTGGCCAATGTGATGGCCAAGCCATACCGCGCGATTTTCAATGAATTCCAAGGCGGCTCGTTCAAGCCAGAGGACGTGGACGGTTCGGGCGATGTGAAATACCACCTCGGTGCATCCAGCGACCGTGAATTTGACGGCCACCCCGTTCACCTGTCGCTGACGGCGAACCCCTCGCACCTAGAGGCGGTGAACCCGGTGGTACTGGGCAAAGTCCGCGCCAAGCAGGACCAATTGGGCGACACGGAACGCACAGCCGTAATGCCGATTTTGCTGCACGGTGACGCGGCGTTTGCTGGTCAGGGTGTTGTGGCCGAATGTTTCGCATTGTCGGGGCTGCGTGGGCACAAAACCGGTGGCACGATGCATATCGTTGTGAACAACCAGATCGGCTTTACCACCGCACCGCACTTCTCCCGCTCGTCGCCGTATCCTACGGATAACGCGCTGGTGGTTGAGGCCCCGATTTTCCATGTGAATGGCGACGACCCAGAGGCCGTGGTACACGCCGCCAAGGTGGCCACTGAGTTCCGCCAAAAGTTCGGCAAAGACGTCGTGATCGACATCTTCTGCTATCGCCGGTTTGGTCACAACGAGGGCGATGAGCCCATGTTCACCAACCCGCTGATGTACAAGCGGATCAAGAAGCACAAAACGACCCTGACGTTGTATACCGAGCGTTTGGTTAAGGATGGATTGATCCCCGAGGGTGAGATCGAGGATATGAAGGCCTCGTTCCAAGCGCACCTCAATGAAGAGTTCGAGATCGGTAAAGATTATAAGCCCAACAAAGCCGATTGGCTGGACGGGCGTTGGTCGCATCTGGATCGCAACAAAGAGGATTATGTCCGCGGTGACACGGCCATCAAGCCCGAGACGTTGGCCGAGGTCGGCAACGCATTGGCCCGCGCGCCTGAGGGTTATCCGTTGCACAAAACGGTTCAGCGTCTGCTGGAAGGTAAGGCCAAGATGGTCGAAACCGGTGAAGGTTTTGACTGGGCTACTGCCGAAGCGCTGGCGTTTGGCTCGCTCCTGACGGAGGGCTACAAGGTCCGTCTGTCGGGGCAGGACAGCACGCGCGGCACGTTTTCTCAGCGGCATTCGGGGCTGGTAAACCAAGAAACCGAAGAGCGGTTTTACCCCCTCAACAACATCCGTGAGGGGCAGGCGCAATACGAAGTGATCGACAGTGCCCTGTCGGAATATGCAGTGTTGGGCTTTGAATACGGTTACTCGCTGGCCGAGCCAAATGCGTTGACCATGTGGGAAGCCCAGTTCGGTGATTTCGCCAACGGCGCGCAAATCATGTTTGACCAGTTCGTGTCCTCGGGTGAATCGAAGTGGCTGCGGATGTCGGGTCTGGTGTGCTTGTTGCCGCACGGGTTTGAGGGGCAGGGTCCTGAACACTCATCGGCGCGGCTGGAGCGGTTCCTGACCATGTGCGGGCAGGACAACTGGATCGTGGCCAACTGTACGACACCGTCGAACTACTTCCACATTCTTCGCCGTCAGCTGCATCGCGATTTCCGTAAGCCGTTGGTTTTGATGACGCCCAAGTCGCTGCTGCGCCACAAGCTGTGTGTGTCTGACGCAGAGGACTTTACGACTGGGTCTAGCTTCCACCGAGTGCTGTGGGATGACGCGCAGAAAGGTCATTCTGACACCAAGCTGAAACCAGACGCCAAGATCAAGCGCGTCGTGATCTGCTCGGGCAAAGTGTACTATGACCTGCTGGAGGCACGGGACGCGGCTGGTTTGGACGACGTGTACCTGCTGCGCGTTGAGCAGTATTACCCCTTCCCTGCGATGGCCCTCATGAAGGAGCTAGAGCGGTTCAAGGGTGCTGATATGGTCTGGTGCCAAGAAGAGCCCAAGAACCAAGGCGCTTGGAGCTTTATCGAGCCAAACATCGAATGGGTTCTGAGCCGCATCAAGGCCAAGCAAACACGTCCCACTTATGTGGGCCGGACATCCTCGGCCTCGCCCGCGACGGGTCTTGCCAGCCAACACAAAGCACAACAAACAGCGCTCGTGAACGAAGCGCTTGATATCAAAGGATAATAGAAGATGTCCACTGAAGTTCGAGTGCCCACACTGGGCGAAAGCGTCACCGAGGCCACTGTTGCCACGTGGTTCAAAAAGCCAGGCGACGCGGTCGCGGTGGATGAGATGTTGTGTGAGCTGGAGACCGACAAGGTAACGGTCGAAGTGCCGGCGCCTGCCGCGGGCACAATGGCCGAGATCGTGGCCGCTGAGGGTGAAACCGTCGGTGTGGACGCACTGTTGGCGACCATTTCTGCAGGTGGTGAAGCCACTGCAGCGCCTGCTGCTCCGGCTGCGGCTCCGGCTGTCGCTGATACAGGTGCGACCACGGATGTGATGGTGCCAACGCTGGGCGAAAGCGTGACCGAGGCGACTGTCTCAACTTGGTTCAAGAAAGTCGGCGACACCGTTGCCCAGGACGAAATGCTTTGTGAGCTGGAAACAGACAAGGTTTCAGTCGAAGTACCTGCTCCTGCGGCGGGTGTGCTGTCCGAAATTCTCGCGCCCGAAGGGGCAACTGTGGATGCGACGGCTAAGCTGGCTGTTATCGGCGGCTCTGCTGGTGCGGTTGCGGCTGCTCCAGCCACGGCCCCTGCTGCTGCGCCTGCTGCATCGGATGGTAAGGATGTTGAGGACGCCCCATCTGCCAAGAAAATCATGGCTGAAAAGGGCATTGATCCTGCATCAGTTCAGGGTTCTGGTCGCGATGGCCGTGTAATGAAAGAGGACGTGATGGCGGCTGCTGCCAGTGCCGCTGCGGCCCCTGCTGCGGTGGCAGCCCCCGCTGCCCCGCGCGCGCCTGTGCCCGCCGATGACGCAGCCCGCGAAGAACGAGTCAAGATGACCCGCCTGCGCCAAACCATCGCCAAGCGTCTGAAAGATAGTCAGAACACGGCCGCCATGCTGACGACTTACAACGAAGTCGACATGTCCGCGTCGATGGCGTTGCGCAAGGAATACAAAGACCTGTTTGAGAAAAAGCACGGCGCGCGTCTGGGCTTTATGTCGTTCTTCACCAAGGCGTGCTGTCACGCCCTTAAAGAAGTTCCCGAAGTAAACGCTGAGATCGACGGCACCGACATCGTGTACAAGAAATTTGTGCACATGGGCATCGCTGCGGGCACGCCCACGGGCCTTGTGGTGCCAGTGATCCGTGACGCTGACCAGATGTCGTTCGCTGAGATCGAAAAAGCGATCGCAGAAAAGGGCAAACGCGCCCGCGACGGCAAGCTATCCATGGCAGAAATGCAGGGCGGGACTTTCACGATCTCAAATGGCGGCGTCTACGGCTCGCTCATGTCCTCGCCGATCCTGAACCCACCGCAGTCGGGCATCCTTGGCATGCACAAAATCCAAGACCGTCCCGTGGTGGTCGATGGCCAAATCGTTATTCGCCCGATGATGTACTTGGCTCTGTCCTACGACCACCGGATCGTCGACGGCAAAGGCGCTGTGACGTTCCTTGTGCGCGTCAAAGAAGCGCTCGAAGATCCGCGCCGCTTGCTGATGGATCTCTAAAAATACGCGGCAACGCCTGATCGGGAACACTTCGGTCAGGCGCTGCCCCACACCAGGGGGTCATCCAGATGACAGCGCAGACAGGACGACTTATCCCATGCCAGGCTTGGTCTGTCGCATCAAAAATGTCCGATGGGCCTTATACCAAAGGATGCTTATGACCCCCGAACTTACCGCCCTTACCCTCGCAGCACTCCTCCAAGTGGTGCAATTCGTACTGATGGCTGTCCCCGCGAACCTTGAGCTGGGCCCGGGTAAAACGGCCTCTGCACGGGACCGTGCACGCCTCGGCGGGTCGCTAGAGGATCAACTCTCGGAAAAAACTGCCCGTCTCTACCGGGCTCTTAACAACCACTTCGAAGGGCTGATCCTGTTCGGTATCGCATGTACGGTGCTTACCCTCTCGGGCGAGGCGACACCCTACACAGCACTGCTGGCATACACGTACCTTGCGGCCCGCGTCCTCTACATCCCAGCCTATTACTTCGGATGGCGTCCATGGCGCTCGGTCATCTGGTTCGTGGGCTTTCTTGCAACCACAGCGATGCTCCTCGCGGCAATCGTCTAATTCTTTGGTTCTCAAATATCTCGGGGGTCCGGGGGCTGGCCCCCGGCGACCGACAGAAAGGAAAACATCATGGCAAACTACGACGTTATCATCATCGGCTCGGGTCCCGGCGGATATGTTGGTGCAATCCGCTGCGCGCAGCTGGGCCTGAAAACGGCTTGTGTTGAAGGGCGCGATACCCTCGGCGGAACCTGTCTGAATGTGGGCTGCATCCCATCCAAAGCACTGCTGCATGCATCACATCAGTTGCATGAGGCTGAGCATAACTTTGCTAAAATGGGTCTGACAGGCGCGGCCCCAAAGGTCGATTGGAAGCAGATGTTGGCCTATAAGGACGACGTCATTGCCCAGAACACCAAAGGCATTGAGTTCTTGTTCAAGAAGAACAAAGTCGACTGGATCAAGGGCTGGGCCTCCATCCCCAAGGCTGGTGAGGTCAAGGTGGGCGACGAAATCCACACGGCCAAGCACATCGTCATTGCCAGCGGCTCAGAGCCGGCCACCATTCCGGGCGCAGAAGTGACCATTGATGAAAAGGTTGTCGTGACCTCGACCGGTGCGCTTGAGCTGAACAAAATCCCCAAGACCATGACTGTCGTTGGCGGTGGCGTGATCGGGTTGGAGCTGGGCTCGGTTTACGCGCGCCTAGGCACTGAGGTGACTGTGGTGGAATTCATGGATGGCATAACGCCAGGCATGGACCTTGAGGTTGCCAAACAATTTCAAAAGATCCTCTCCAAGCAGGGCCTCAAGTTCATCATGGGCGCGGCGGTATCCAAGGTTGCTGCTACCAAAACCAAGGCTAAGGTCACCTATAAGCTGCGCAAAGACGACAGCGAGCATACGCTAGATACCGAAGTTGTGCTGGTCTCCACTGGGCGCAAACCGTTCACCGAGGGGCTGGGTCTTGACGCTTTGGGCATTGAGATGACCCCTCGCGGTCAGATCGCTCAGTTGAGCTATCGTACCAACATCCCCGGCATCTATGCTATTGGCGACGCGATTGAGGGCCCGATGCTGGCCCACAAGGCCGAGGACGAAGGTATGGCCGTCGCCGAGATGATCGCGGGCCAAAAGCCCCATGTGAACTACGGTGTCATCCCCGGCGTGATTTACACCCACCCCGAAGTTGCCAATGTCGGTCAAACCGAAGAGCAACTAAAAGAAGCGGGCATAGCCTATAAAATCGGAAAGTTCTCTTTCATGGGGAATGGGCGTGCAAAGGCGAATTTCGCAGCCGATGGGTTTGTGAAGCTGTTGGCCGACGCCAAGACGGACCGCATTCTGGGCGCGCATGTCATTGGCCCAATGGCGGGTGATTTGATCCATGAGGTCTGTGTCGCGATGGAATTTGGCGCGGCTGCCGAAGATCTGGCGCGGACCTGCCACGCGCACCCGACATATTCGGAAGCGATGCGCGAAGCGGCTTTGGCCTGTGGTGACGGCGCAATCCACGCCTAATCGGCTTTGACGATCAATTGGGTTCGGCGCGGTTGCGTGCCGGACCAACTGAGGCGCTTTCTAAGTCGCCAACAGCTTTAGACCTTGGGTCACGTCAGCTCGTACTGCCAGTCGCAGTCCGGGTTCATCCCCTGCATTCAGCGCCGCGAGGATCAGGCGGTGGTGGCGGGGCGCCTCGGTCCTGTGCAGTCGCCCATAGAGCGCGCGCATTGTTGGCCCCATTTGTAGCCAGACTGTTTCCGCCATCGCGAGCATCGCAGGTGCCTGCGCACGCAAATACAGTGTGCGGTGGAATTCGAGGTTCGTGCGAATATACCCCACCGCATCCTTCTTGGCGATTTTTTCTGCGATGGAGCGGTTGATGATTTCCATCCGTTCGATCAGGGCGGAGTGTGCGCGGGGCAGGGCGCGGGCGGCCAGTTCCGGCTCTAGCAGGGACCTGAGCGCGGCCAGTTCTTCGATTCGTTCACTACTGAGTTCGGGTGTGCTGACCCGCCCGGATGACGACAACGACAGTGCCCCTTCCGCGATCAAGCGACGCAGTGCCTCGCGTACCGGTGTCATGGAGACGCCGTATTCTTTGCCGATGCCGCGCAGGGTCAGTGCCTCGCCGGGGACCAGTTCACCGTGCATGACGCGGGTGCGCAGGGCGCGGTACAGCTTGTCGTGGGCGGCAGAGGTTCCGCCGGATTTGGAGTCGATCAACATGGCGCGACGGTGCGCCTAGTCCGGGGTCGCGTCAAGGACGCTAAAGTCCCACGCGTGCAATCCGGCCCCATGCGCCTTGAGCCACGCGCGGTGCGGTTGGTAGCGGGGCAAGAGATTCTCGACCTGCGCCCAGAAGCGGGCCGAATGGTCCATGTGGGCCAAATGTGCGACCTCGTGGGCGGCGACGTAGTCCAGCACCTCCCACGGGGCCATCACCAGCCGCCACGAAAACATCAAATCCCCTCGCGATGTGCACGATCCCCAGCGTGAACGCGTGTCGCGAAAGGTGATTTTGCCGTGATCGCGGCCCAATGCGCGCGCATAGCGTTCGCAGGCTTCGGTCAAATGTGTCTGTGCCAGTGTGCGCAGCAGGGTCTTGATCCGTGGTCCAACCTTGCTGTGGTCAGCAGGGACCAGAACGGCGTCGGGTAATAGCCGTGCGACCCGCGTTTCACCGACGACGATGGGCAATACTTCTCCCAACACTGGTAATGTGCCGCCTATGACTGGATGCTGAATGCTGGGTGCAGCGGCCACATGCTGTCTGATCCATGCGGCTTGGGTGGTGGCGAATGCGTGGGCCTCCCGCAGGGTGGCACGGCGCGGCAGGGTCAGCGTAACGCGCCCATCGGTCCGCCCAACCCGCAGCGAAAGCCGTGTCGCGCGGGGCGAACGGCGCAGATGCACTT
>NZ_CEZFMW010000078.1:0-16784 GCF_982993085.1 Thalassobacter sp.
GCCGCTACGGGACGATCCGCATGCATCAGGAGAAAACATATCCCGGGCGTGTGTCAGGCACCGCACTGGTCAATCCGGACTTCGCCGCGCTCGCGCAAGCGTATGGCGGCAAGGGTTGGCTCGTGACGGAACAGGCCCAGTTTGCACCTGCCTTCGATGCCGCGCGTGCCTGTGGAACCCTTGCGGTGATTGAGCTGAAGTTGGACCCAGATATGCTGAGCACCGGTCAATCGCTGAGCGATCTTGCGGCGACCTGAGGGCCGGGGCGAAGGCCCTCAGGGACGTTGATGCTAGGCCTGTTTCGGCAAGAACGCCTCAACCGCGGCGGTAGCGATGGTCGTGACATTGCCGCTATCGGGGTTCGTGATCGACAATCCGCCCTGCACGGCGGTGACTGTAGCGCGACCGCGCGGTAGGTTCGCCTTTAGTGCCTCTGTGTCCGTTGCAGCCGGGTCCGGCACGCCAACGGTGACCGATACGCGCATTTCATCATGCGAGATCCCTAGCGCCTCGAACATCGGGATTGAGGAGTGGCGGATAGCATCTTCAATCGCGCGGGCGGCGGCCTTGGTCATGTCCTGACCATAAAGGTCGTTGCCCATGCCCATTTCAATAATAAAACGTTGATCTGTCATTGCTTACACCTCTAGCGCGACGGAAATTGCGGCGTTCGCGTCTAGCGCGACGGAAATTGCGGCGTTCGCGATGACGGTCGGGTTGCCGTCGGGCCGGGGCACATCCAATCCGCCCAGAACGACGCGAACGGTCACATCGCCGTAGGGAAAGACCGCCTTACAGGCTTCGGCATCGACGGCATCGGGCTGCTGCACGCCGATTTCTGCAGTGATCTGCATGGCAGATTTGGGCTTGTCGAACAGCTCTGCCAAGTTGATCGAATTGTGCCACAGCGCGTCTTTCAACGCGCGGGTCGCGGCCTCGGTGTAGTCTTGGCGGCGCAGGGACGTGCCCATGCCGAACTCAGTCAAAAGACGTGGCATCAGGTGCCCTTTCTATAGCCATTTATGATAGCGGAAAAATACGAACAGCGCGGCGGCAATGGCCACGCAGGCAGCACATAGCGCGGCAAAGGCCCAAGGCGCGGTAAGCCCCGGCATGCCAGCGATATTGACCCCAAACAGGCCCGAAAGAAACCCCAAGGGCAGAAAGACAGCCGCGACAACGGACAGGATATAGCCGTGGCGCGAGACGACCGCGCTTTGTTGGGCATCAAGCTGGTTTTGCAGCACCGCGAGGCGGTCGCGATTGGCCTCTAGCTCTTCAACGGAGCGGGCGGCGGCGTTGGCCCATTCGCGCAAGGACGCGCGTGCGGGGGCATCCAGCCATGGCGTGTCGGTTTGCGCGAGCCGTGCCAGGGCCTCCCGCTGGGGGCCAACATAGCGGCGCAATTTGATGATCCGACGTTGTAACTGCGCAAGGTTTGCCGCAGTCGAGCCACCGTCGAGTGAGACGTCCTCTAGGGTGTCCACCTGATCCTCTAGCGCAAGCGAAACTGTTTCAATCCGGGTGATCAGGCCCGCGACGATCATCGTTAATGCAGCGGCGGGCGTGGCGGGAGCGGGGGCCACGGCATCAGCGAGCGTGTCCTGCAATTCCTGCACTGCCATCAGTCGCCGCAACCGGACTGTGACCAACCCATTGGGGGTCAGCCAGCACCGCAATGAAACCATATCATCGACCTGCGCGCCGGGGTTCATATTCACGCCGCGCAGCACGATGATGGACCCTTCGGCCATATGATCAGCCCTTGGGCGCGTTTCCTCGGCCATCAGGGCTTTGGCTGCGATGGGGGGCAAATGTGCCGTCACCCAGTCGCGTGTACCGGGCGCGTTTAGGTCTAGATGCAGCCACCGATAACCCTGTGATGACTGGGGGGCGGGCCATGGGTCATCCACTGCCCGCGCCGCCCCGTTCAGCACATCAAAGCCAGCCAGCGGCGTGAGCGCCTGCACCATGGATCAGTATTCCACGCCGATCTGCGCCTTGATGCCCGTGCGGAAGGGGTGTTTGACCAATTCCATTTCTGTGACCAGATCGGCCAGTTCGATCAGCTCATCCTTGGCGTTGCGCCCGGTCAAAACCACATGCGTCATTTCGGGCTTTTCATCGCGAAGGAACGCCACGACTTCGTTCACGTCGATGTAATCATAGCGCATGGCGATGTTGATCTCATCCAGCAGGACCATTTTGTGGCTAGGATCGCGGATCAGGTCCTTAGCCTTGGACCACGCGGCCTGCGCCATTTCGATATCGCGGTCTTTGTCCTGAGTTTCCCAGGTAAATCCTTCACCCATGGTGTGGAATTCGCAGATGTCCCCGAATTTGGAGAGGATCAGGTCGCGCTCTCCGGTGGACATGCCGCCCTTGATGAACTGCACCACGGCGCATTTCATGTCGTGCGCGATACAGCGGAAAATCATTCCAAAGGCGGCCGAACTTTTGCCCTTACCCTTGCCGGTGTGCACGATCACCAAGCCCTTTTTGTCGGTCTTGGTGGCCATGATCTTATCGCGGGCGGCCTTTTTCTTGGCCATCTTGGCATTGTGGCGCTCTGTGTCTGCTGCGTCGGTCATCGCGGGCTCCCTTTTCATTTGTGCCCAGAGTGCCTGCGAGAGCGGCAGATGAAAAGGGGGTGTGGATGTTAACCAAGGCTTAACGAAGTTTGGGGCACACTAGGATATGAAGGCCGTAATTCTTATCCCCCTTGCGGCTTTGGCCGCCTGCGCTTCACCGCATCCTCTATCCGGGCTGCGAGATCAGGTCACCGTGGACGCAGGCGGCTATTCCTTCGCGATAAACTACTCACAAGATCGGGCCGAGGTGACCCGGCTCACCCGTGCGTGGCGCCCGGATTATGCGGACGTTCAGGCCGCAGCCGTCGCAGCCGTGATCAAGGGGACAGGCTGCGCGCCGGACCTTGGGTCTGTGTCCGGCGATGTGGCCTTGTTGCGGATGAAGATCGATTGCACCGAAGGCGCAGAGCTTAAATTGCCCCCGCCTCGTGACGGCCCCAAAACATCCTGCGTGGGCAATCTGATTCCCTTTGATCTCTCGAGTGGGGTGTTCGACTTGGCGATCGACTGCGACTAGGTGGCTTTCGCCGGATTGCCTCGACCCAATTGCTCTAACAACGCCCGCGCTGAGTTGGATCGTGGGGTCCACAGGCCGCGGTCAATTGCTTCTTGCAGGCGGTCCGCAATGTCAGCGAGTGCTGGTGCGTTGTGTTCGGCGATAAACTCGCGCGTGTCCGTGTCTTCCAGCATTGCGGCGTGGACCATGTCGAAATGGTGGTCACGTACGGCCCCTGTCGTGGCAGCGAAGGCAAACAGGTAATCTACCGTCGCCGCGATTTCGAACGCACCTTTGTAGCCGTGGCGTTTGACGCCGTCGATCCACTTTGGGTTCACCACGCGGGACCGCACGACGCGGCCAATCTCATCCTCTAGCGTGCGTATGACAGGGCGCTCGGGCCGAGAATGGTCATTGTGATACACGGGCCTATCGCGTCCTTGCAGGGTGCTGATCGCTGCGGCGGCACCGCCCTCAAATTGGTAGTAATCGTCGCTGTCGAGCAGGTCGTGTTCTCGGTTATCTTGGTTCTGCACCACGGCCTCAGCTTGGCTGAGGCGTTGTTCCAGCCCGGCGCGGTCACGTGTGCCTTCGGCGTCGGCGCCATAGGCGTAGCCGCCCCACTCAAGGTAAGCTTCGGCGAGGTCGGATTTGTCTGCCCATAGGCGTTCGTCGATCATGGCCTGAAGGCCTGCGCCATAGGCCCCCGGCTTTGATCCATAGACCCGCGCTGTGCTTTCGCCTGCGCGGGCGCGGGCGGCAGCGGGATTGTCGACATCCGCTTCATCAAGTGCTTGGATCGCGCGGGCGGCGGAATCGATCAATGCGATTTGCTGTGGGAATGCGTCGCGGAAAAAACCCGAGACCCGCAGCGTGACGTCTACGCGGGGGCGACCCAAGACGCCTTGGGGCAATATCTCAAATCCTGTGACCCGGCGGTTGGCGGCGTCCCACTTTGGTTTGGCTCCCATCAGCGCGAGGGCCTGCGCGATATCATCGCCGCCTGTGCGCATATTGGCCGTGCCCCATGCCGTTAGCAGCATGGCGCGGGGCCAGTCGCCGTGATCCTGTAGGTGGCGCTCAATCAGGAGGTTAGCGGATTTCCAGCCAAGTTTCCACGCGGTGGGCGTGGGGACGGCGCGGCTATCGACCGAAAAGAAATTGTGCCCTGTGGGCAGAACGTCCAGCCGTCCGCGCGTCGGTGCGCCTGACGCACCCGGGGCGACGAAGTGCCCTGATAGGGCGGTGAGAAGGCCCGCCTGTTCCGCCGGTCCACAGGCGCGCACGGTAGGGGTGATATGGTCACGGATGGCGTCCAGCACTGGGGTGGAGGCGGTGAATTCGGGCGGCGTTTCACCCCAACCAAGGGCGGACTTCGCCAATAGTTCCAACCGCTCTACGGTGTCACCATTACTGCGCCATGTGTCTGCGCAGATATCCCTTAGGATTGCCGGACGTTTGCCGGTGTAGGGCGCGGCCATATCGCAGTCTAGCGGGTCAAAATCCGCGCCGCAGTCTTGTGCCAAGGTGCGCAGCAGCGACGCATCAGGGCCTTTGCCCTCACCACGCGGAATACGGGCCAGCGCGATGACCAAATCCCGCTCTAGGTCACCTTGGGGAGAGGCCCCAAAGATATGAAGCCCGTCGCGAATTTGCGCCTCTTTCAGTTCGCACAAATAGGCGTCTAGCTTGGCTAGATCCCCGGCCTCATCGCCGTCGAAGCCTACGTCTTGGTCCAGGCCCGTTGCTGCCGTTAGGCTTAGGATTTCGCGGCGCAGATGGTCAATCCGGCGAGGGTCAACGCCTGCGGCCTCATAGTATTCATCGACCAATGCCTCTAGGTCGCGCAGTGGCCCATAGGTTTCGGCGCGCGTAAGTGGTGGCGTCAGGTGATCAAGGATCACGGCTTGCGCGCGTCGCTTGGCCTGCGTGCCTTCACCGGGGTCGTTGACGATAAACGGATAGATGTGGGGCGTCGTGCCCATCACGATTTCGGGCCAGCATGTGTCCGACAGCGCGACGGCCTTGCCGGGCAGCCATTCTAGATTGCCGTGTTTGCCCATATGCACGATCGCGTCTGTGGCCCAGTGGTGGCGCAGCCAAAAGTAGAACGCAAGGTAGTTATGTGGCGGAACCAGATCGGGAGAATGATAGGTCTCGGTCGGGTCGATGTTGTAGCCGCGCGCGGGCTGTAGGCCGACGATGACATTGCCAAAGGTGTGGATGCCAAGCGCAAAGCCGTCCGTGTCACAAAACGGGTCTGCTTTGGGTGCGCCCCAGCGGTCCTCCATCTGGCGGCGGACCTCCCACGGGAGGGCATCGTAGTAGCGGTGATAGTCCGCCATGCTCAGTCGCTCGCCGCCCGTGCGGCTGGCGCGGTCGGTCAACCAATTGGTTGGGCCAGCCATAAGTCGCTGCATCAGGGCGTCGCTGTCTGCGGGCGCGTTTTCAACGGCGTATCCCGCTGCGCCGAGGCTATGAAGAGCTGCAACTGTGGCCGCAGGCGTATCAAGACCCACGCCGTTGGCGAGCCGTCCGTCGCGGTTTGGATAGTTGGCCAGCACCAGCGCGACTTTGCGATCCGCCGCTTTGGCCCGGCGCAGGCGTGTCCATGCGAGGGCCAATTCCGCCACATAGCCGATCCGGTCGCCGCGTGCTTTGTAGGTGGCGATGGCGCATTCGGTGGCCTCGTCGAAATAGGCTTCACCCTTGAAGCTGATGGCACGGGTCAGGACGCGGCCGTCCACCTCTGGCAGGGCCACGTTCATTGCGATGTCCCGTGCGCTTAGCCCGCTTAGGCCTTCTTCCCATGCCTGCTCGCCTGAGCCTGCGAGAACAACCTGAAATACAGGGGCTGTGTTGCACCATTCGGCCGCCAGCGGGTTTTCGGCACCGTCCCCGTGGGGGCTGCCGACGGCAAAGGAGGTTGCGTTCAGGATGACCTCGGGCGGCGCTTGGGTGAAAAGCGTTTGGAGTGTCGCCACCGAAACCGGATCTTTGAGAGAGGCGACAAACACCGGCAGCGGGTTCAGCCCTGCGCGCAGGAGCGCTTTGACCATGCGGTTGATCGGGTTTAGGCCCGCGCCTTGCACCAGTGCGCGGTAGAAGATCAGGGGCGCGACGGGCGCACCTTCGGTCCAGTTGGCTGTTGCGGCGCTTAGGTCCGCGATCCCCGCACCGGGCCAGTAGACGCCAGCGCGCAAAAGGGGTGTGGCGGCTTGGGGGCGTTCGGTTTTATCAAGAAAGGCGCGGGTGTAGGCGAGAAAATTGGCGGCATTCTGCGGTCCGCCTTCGACAAGGTAGGCCCAGAGGGCGTCATAGTCCTCAGCCGGGATGGTCGACAGTTCGCGCAGTTCGGGATCAGGTTTGTCATCGCCGGGCAGAAAGGCCACGGGGATGTTCGCCGCACCCAACTGTGCTGCGTATTGTTCCACGCCGTAGCGCCAATAGCCCATGCCGCCGAGAACGCGCGCGATGACCAACTGGGATTTGGTTGCGCAGGCCTCAAGGTGCAGGTCAACTGACATCGGGTGGCGCAAATGCATCATGTTGGCCAGCCGCAAGGTGCCGATAGGCGCATCGGCATGGGCGGCCGACAGGGCGGCAAGTTCCGTATCAGCCGCGGAAATCACGACCACATCGGCGGGCGTTTGGCCGAGATCAACGGGTTCTTGGCCATCGTCGATTTGTCCGGGTGTTGCTGCGAGCAGATGCATGGGCGCTCCTTTTACGGCTTTTCTGGGGAAAAACCGGGCCTCCGGCGGGAGTATTGGGGGAACAAAGGACTAAAGTCGTTTTTCCATGAATGTTGACGTGGGCACATCGGGGTAGTCTGCAAAGGGGCCGCGGCGGCGGTATCCCATGCCCTCGTAGAGTGTGCAGGCGGCGACCAGAAGATCGCCCGTTTCGAGCCGCATGAGCCTATGGCCCGCTTCGTGCGCATCATGTTCAAGGCGGGTCATCAGTGCCCGCCCCAGTCCGGTGCCTTGGGCAGATGGTGTGACGAACAGGCGTTTGATTTCGACGTAGTCGCCCACATCGACTGAGGCGACGCAGCCCAGTGGGGTGTCGTGCGCATCGCGTGCGATGTAGAAAACGACGCCCGGCGCCGTGAGTTCCTCTGGCGAATAGGCAAAGCTTTCTTCGGCCGTATAGAATTCACGCAGTGCTTGTTCAGACCCTTCGATCAGGGCAAGGCCCTCGGGACTAAGCGGATCGCCGGGCGCGATGTTCATGCGACAAGCGCGGCCGTGATGGCGGCGCGGTCAAGACCTGCCTCACCGATGACAACCAAGCGTGTTTCGCGTGGGTCGCTGCCCAAGGGGCGATCGAAGTAGGTGTCTACGCGGGGGCCAACGGCTTGGAGTGTGAGCCGCATGGGTTTGTTCGCGACGGCTGCAAAGCCTTTGAGGCGGAGGATGCCATGGGCGCGGATGACATCTGCGACCTGTTCGGCAAAGGCCGCGGGGTCGGTGATTTCAGGGCGTGTGACGATGAAGCTTTCGAATTCGTCGTGGCCATGTTCATGGGCGTGATGGTGGTGGTGATCATGCTCGTGATGATGGTCGTCATCGTGGTAGTCATGGTCATCCGCGTGATGGTGGTGATGCACTTCATGGCGGGCGTCTAGGTCTGCCTCGGCGCCAACGCCTTGGCCCAGCAGGACCGAAACAGGCAGCGCGCCCATGGACGCTTTGACCACCTGCACGCCGCCCCGTGCCTCATCCTTGAGGCGGGCAACAAGGCCATCGGCCTCTGCGGTGTCGAGCAGGTCGGCTTTGTTAACCACGATCATGTCCGCGCAGGCCACTTGGTCCTCAAACAACTCGGACAGGGGCGTTTCGTGATCCAGGTTTTCGTCCAGCTTGCGCTGTGCATCCACGGCGGCGACGGAATGGGCGAACTGCCCATCAGTCACTGCGCGGCCATCCACGACTGTGACGACCCCATCCACAGTGACGCGTGTTGAAATACCGGGCCAGTTAAAGGCGCGGACAAGGGGTTGTGGCAGGGCAAGGCCAGACGTCTCGATCACGATGTGATCGGGGGGCGTGTCACGATCCAACAATTTTTCCATCGTTGGGATGAAGTCATCGGCCACAGTGCAGCAGATACAGCCGTTCGACAGTTCCATCACGTCATCCTCGGTGCAGGTTTCAATTCCGCAGCCTTTGAGGATATCGCCATCCACGCCAAGATCACCGAATTCATTGATGATCAGCGCGATGCGCTTACCTTCGGCGTTTTGCAACATGTGGCGGATGAGCGTGGTTTTGCCCGCGCCCAGAAATCCAGTGACAACTGTTGCCGGAACTTTGCCTGCCATACTCGTCTTTCCTTTTTGTACCTGAGCGCGGTGCACCATGCCTGCCAATGGGCCAAGGCGCGCGCCGAATGATCAAGGGCCAGCACCCATTGGGCGCTGACCCGAATTGTTGGTCTAGGTGGTCTCACGCGTATAGAAATACGCCGCGAAGAAGCCGAGGGCTGCCCAGCCGGCGGCCGCATACCCGAGCGACATTGCTGAGAATTGCGCCGCAAGCTCCGCTGGTGTCACGCCAAAGTAGGTGTCGAGCGTTGGCGCACCCACAAGATGCGGGCCCAGCAAAAGCGGCACTGCCAATAGCGGCAGCCATCCACGGCCAAACGCCAGAAGCCACATGGCCAAACCAGCGGTGAGCAGCGTTGCCATCCACCATGCTTGGCGCGGACCAATGTCAGCCCCGATCGAACCAGGCAGGACCGGCGGCTGGCCAATCGCGGGGGCCAGTTGAATGGCAATGAAACCCGCAATGCCCCAGATAAGCCCTTGGCGTGGTGTGATCTTGGTCAGCCCGCGTGCCTCAGCCAGTGCCATCAGCGCCACCAAAAGGAACCCAAAGCCGACGTAGGTCACCACGTTGAACGCCATTGTCATGACGTAGCGCATGGGTTCTGCGCCAAAATCAATCTCAGCGCCGCCTCTGGGGCTTTGCGGTGATCCGTCTAAGGCAAAGTGGACCTTGGCCCCGGATTCGTACAACTCGCCCTCAAGCAATGAGGGCGCAACAAATGTAAATTGCAGCAGAGCGGCAATCAGACCTGCTGCAACACCAGCGAACACCGCGCTGGTTAGCAATTTCATGGGCATGGGTTTAAGCGCTGCCTAGTGGCAGGGGAACGCCATGGCGTGACGCTGATCGTGTGCGGCGTCATGCAGGATTGTGGCTTGTGCGTAGCCCGAAAAGAACAGCAGCATCATGCCAGCGGCTGCGGCAAAAACGATGGAAGCTGTGGATGTGTTGGTCGTTGCGACTGTTTGGGTCGTCATGGGTCTTTCTCCTATGTCCGTCCACCCGACGGCAGGGGTTATCAAAATCGCTTGGCCGGTCTCCTGGCTTGCGGGTCGATGCGCGGACCGCCTTCCCGGGGGAACCCCAGTGGCATGTGGCCTTTGCTCACCGCTTACAGTCGCGGGGGCGGCTGTGGCATCTGGCCCCGACTTGGGTCACCGTCACCACATTCCCGTTTCAGACCCCGTCGCGCTTTGCACATGGGGCCACCAAACTGGCACCGTTGTGCGGGTTCGGTCCGGGTGGGTCAACAATGAAAGCGTCATCTGAGGTTGGTATAACGGCATCAGTTCTGCGCGAAGGCCTATATATTGTGGATAACACCGGCTGGGTCGCGAAATATGCGATGCGTTGCCTTGACAGAAGGCGCGCGCCTTTCCGAGACTGCTGTTGATATTGCGTTATTTCTTGAAGTGAGTCGCCCTTGCGTTTCGCCCGTCTTCGTCTGAATGGCTTCAAAAGCTTTGTAGACCCCACCGATTTGGTTATCGCGGATGGGCTGACGGGTGTGGTGGGCCCTAACGGGTGCGGCAAATCAAACCTGCTAGAGGCGCTGCGCTGGGTGATGGGCGAAAACCGCCCCACCGCGATGCGGGGCGGTGGCATGGAGGACGTGATCTTTGCGGGTGCGGCCACACGTTCGGCCCGTAATTTCGCCGAAGTGACGCTGGGCATGGACAACAGTGAACGCCTCGCCCCGGCTGCGTTTAACGGTGAGGAAAACCTCGACATTATCCGGCGGGTCACGCGGGATGTCGGCTCGGCTTATAAGGTGAATGGCAAGGACGTGCGTGCGCGCGATGTTCAGATGCTGTTTGCCGATGCGTCGACGGGCGCGCATTCGCCCGCATTGGTACGGCAGGGGCAGATCAGTGAGTTGATCAACGCCAAACCACAAAAGCGGCGTCGCGTGCTGGAAGAGGCCGCAGGCATTTCGGGGTTGTATCAGCGCCGCCATGAGGCCGAGCTGAAGCTAAAAGGGGCTGAGACGAACCTGACCCGCGTGGATGACGTGTTGGAGCAATTGGCAGCGCAGCTGCAAACGCTTGCCCGGCAGGCCCGTCAAGCTGCGCGTTACCGTGAAATCGGCACCAGCTTGCGCCTTGCGGAGGGGCAGTTGTTGTACCGTCGCTGGCGCGAAGCCGAAGAGGCCCGTGCAAAGGCCGAGGCACAGGTGCGGGCATTGTTGACCGAGGCTGCGCAGGCTGAAGGGGCTGTGACCCGTGCTGCCGCGGCGCGCACTGAGGCTGAGGATAAACTGCCCCCGCTGCGCGAAGAAGAGGCGGTGTCGGCGGCTGTTTTACAGCGTGTCTTGGTAGCACGCGACACGCTAGAGGCCGAAGAGACCCGCGCGCTTGAGCGGATAGAAACGCTTACCGGGCGGATTGAGCAGCTTGCCCACGACCAAGCCCGCGAAGAAACGCTCAACACCGATGCGGGGCAAACAATCGAACGATTGGACTGGGAAAAGACGGAACTGGAAAAGGCGGATTCGGGCCACGCCGAGGCACTAGCTGCCGCGCAGGCTGCAGCCCATGAAGCTGCCGAAGTGCTTGCGGAGCGTGAAAGTGACTTGTCGCGGCTGACCGAAGATATGGCCCGGCTTGCGGCGCGGCATCAATCGGCAACGCGCCTGATTAGTGATAGCCAGTCGCGGGTCGAACGCCTTGAGGCAGAGGCCGCAAAGGCACAGGTCGCCGTGACCGAGGCGCAGGCCACTTTGGACGGTGCACAGGTGGCATTGACGCAGGCCCAAACCGCGCAACAGGCCGCAACCCTTTTGGCGCAACAGGCCGATGAAGCGCTTTCGGCAGCTGAGGCCGCCCGTGCCGAAACGCAGGAGCGCGAAAGCCGCGCCCGGGCCGCGCGGTCGGAAGCCGAAGGTGAGGCCACGACTTTGCGTGCCGAAGTCACCGCCTTAACCAAGCTGATTGCGCGCGACAGTTCCGAGGATGAGCCGCTGCTGGACCGGTTGACTGTTGAGCCGGGGTTTGAGGCCGCATTGGGGGCGGCCCTTGCGGATGATCTGCGCAGTTCCGAGACAGAGGGCGACACTGGCTGGGCGCGACTGCCCGACTATGAGGCGCCGCAAAAACTGCCCGCGCAGATCCGCTCTATTGCGGAGCACGTAAAGGCCCCTGGGGTTTTGACGCGGCGGCTGGAACAGATTGGTGTCGTAGATGCGGACGAGGCGCCTAAGTTGCAACATATGCTGTTGCCGGGGCAGCGTTTGGTGAGCCAAGACGGCGATCTGTGGCGTTGGGATGGGTTCCGGGCCGCATCTGAAACCGCGCCGTCGTCTGCTGCGTTGCGTCTGCAACAAATCAACCGGCTTCAGGCGCTAAAGCGCGACCTAGAAGAGGTTGAGGCCCGTGCGGATGGCACTCGCGCCGCGCATGAAGCGTTGACGGAGCGGCTCAAGGAACTGACGACGGCGGATATTGCCGCCCGCGATGCCCGCCGCGCCGCAGATCGTGCGGTGGCCGATGCGTCCCGCGATGTGTCCCGAGCCGAAAGCGCGCAAAGCATCGCCGAGAGCAAATTGGAAACCGGGCGTTTGGGTGTCGCTCGATTTGCCGATGAAGGGGCAGAAGCGCGCACTGCATTGAAAGAGGCTCAAGCCGCACAAGCCGCGCTAGAACCGTTAGAGGACGCGCGCGGCGCGGTTGAAGACATTAAGCTGACAGTTGAGGCCGCGCGTCTGACCATGTTGCAACGGCGCGCTGCCTCGGACGAATTGAAGCGCGAAGGTGATGCGCGCACCCGGCGTCGGCAGGAGGTGACCAAAGAGTTGAGCGGGTGGCGCCACCGGCTGGAAACCGCCACGACCCGCATCACGGACCTGACGGAGCGGCGCCTCAAGGCCGAGGCGGAGTTGGGCGAGGCGCAGGCCGTGCCAGAGGCATTGGCGGTGCAGCGCGCGGAGCTTTCGACGCAGATTACCGCCGCGGAAACCCGCAAAGTCGCATCCGCCGAGGCGCTGTCGCTCGGAGAAGCCGGTCTTCGGACGGCGGCTGAGGCAGAACGCGCCGCTGAACGTGCCGCATCGGAGGCCCGAGAGGCCCGCGCCGCAGGCCAAGCCCGCCTTGAGGCCGCAGCCGAGGCTGTAGAAACCGCGGCGAACCGGATCAATGAAGACCTCGAAACCACGCCTGCTGCGCTTTTGTCGCAACTAGAAGTGGATCCCGTGAACATGCCGACTGCGTCGGCGCTAGAGGCGGATGTGAACCGCCTTCGCCGTCAACGCGATGCGCTGGGCGCGGTGAACTTGCGGGCTGAAGAAGACGCGCATGAAGTCCAGACCGAGCATGACGAGTTACTTGCAGAAAAGACCGACCTGGAAGAGGCGATCAAGGCTCTGCGCGCAGGAATTGCTGGCTTGAACAAAGAAGGTCGTGAGCGACTTTTGACGGCATTTGAGACGGTGAATAGCAATTTCTCGATGCTGTTCACACACCTTTTCGGCGGTGGTGAAGCCCGACTGGCTCTGGTCGAAAGCGATGATCCGTTGGAGGCAGGCCTTGAGATCATGTGCCAGCCACCGGGCAAGAAGCTGTCTACACTGTCACTGCTATCGGGGGGGGAGCAGACATTGACGGCGCTGGCCCTAATCTTTGCGGTGTTCCTTGCGAACCCTGCGCCGATCTGTGTGTTGGATGAGGTCGATGCGCCCTTGGATGATGCAAACGTCACGCGGTTTTGTGACATGCTCGATGAGATGACACGCCGCACAAACACGCGGTTCCTGATCATCACCCACCACGCAGTAACGATGGCGCGGATGGATCGCTTGTTTGGGGTGACGATGGCCGAACAAGGTGTCAGTCAGTTGGTGTCTGTTGATCTGAAAAAAGCCGAAAGCCTGGTTGCCTAGGCGCGGTCAAAGCGCGTTTAGCAATGCCGTCGTAGGCCACGCATCCGCCGGAAGGCCAAGGCGCTGTTGCTCTGACTGTACGGCTGCGCGGGTGCGCGCGCCCAAGATGCCGTCGATTTTGCCTACGTCATATCCGCGCGCGGCCAGCTTTTGCTGAAGGCGCTTCATCTGGCTGTCTTCCAAACCAGCGTCAGCTGCGCGGGCGTCAAACACCGGCGCACCACTGAGCCGTGTGGCGAAGTAGGCAGCCGTTGTCACATAGGTAAAGCTCTGGTTCCAATCGAAAAATACTCTGTAATTCTCGAAGGCCAAAAACGCAGGCCCCTTGTGGCCTTGGGGCAATAGAAGCGAGGCTTTCAGCCCGCGGGGCAGTTCCGTGCCCCGTGGCACAACGCCCAATCGCGCCCATTCCGCAACGCTCTTTTGCGTTTCCAGCCCAGAGACGCTCCAGTTCATTTCGGTGGGCACGATAGCTTCTGCCAGCCACGGTTCATCGCGCTGCCAGCCAAAATCGGCCAGCATCCGCGCGCCAGACATCAGCGCATCCGGGGCCGAGGTTTTGAGCGTGACGCGCCCATCGCCGTCCCCGTCAACGCCGCGTTCTAGGATATCGCCCGGCAGAATCTGGACCATGCCGATTTCACCTGCCCATGCGCCTGTTGTGCGGGCAGGGTCGAAATCGCCAGCTTCGTATAGTTCTAGCGCGGCGAACACCTGTGGGCGGAACAATTCTGGGCGGCGGCAATCGTGGCTAAGCGTTACCAGCGAGTTGAGCGTGTTGAAGTCGCCTTGCACTGCGCCAAAGTCAGTCTCAAGCGCCCAAAACGCCAATAGAACGCCGCGCGGAACACCGTATTCTGCCTCCGCCTGGTCAAAGATGGCGTCGTAACGATCTGCGTTGCGACGGCCGTTGGTCAGGCGGCTTTGGCTGATGACCCGCCGGGTGAAGTCGGTGAAGGGGATGCGGAAAACCCCTTGGGATCGATCGGCCCGCAGGGTGCGTTCGTCTTGGGTGGCGGAGGCAAAGAATTGGGTCACGGATGCACGGCTGTGTCCGCGTGCAATGGCCTCATCCTTTAGACCCTCGACAAAGCTGGAAAAGCTGCCGCCACACGCGGCGAATGCCGCACCCGGCAGGCATAGTGCCAAGCTGATTGCGAATGAAAGTCGGCGCATGGTGCTGTCCTTAGCTATACCCTTGCGGCCACCTCACATCATCAGCGCGCCAATGGCAACCGCGCCGAACAGGCCTGCCCAAACACGCCAAAGCACATTACAGGCAGCGTCAATGTCATCGGGGCCGATGTTGCGGCGACCGGTTGGATGGACAAAAGGGAAGTCCTCCATCCGGCCATCATAGCTGCGCGGCCCGGCAAGAGCTACGTCCAGCACAGGCGCGATCGCGGCTTCGGGCCAACCCGCATTGGGGGAGCGGTGCAACCGCGCCTCAGCCATCACGCGGCCCCATGCGGCGCGGTCCAATGCGCGGCCCGATACCACCATAATGGCCAGCGCTGTCAGTCGTGCAGGCACCCAGTTCATCACATCGTCGAGGCGCGCTGCCGCCCACCCAAAGTCGCGATATCGCGTAGTGCGGTAGCCAATCATGCTGTCGGCTGTGTTAACGACTTTGTAGATCAGGATGCCGGGCAGCCCCCCCACAAAAAACCAAAAGGCAGGGGCCATGACGCCATCGCTAAAGTTTTCAGCTGCGCTTTCGATGGCGGCGCGGGTCACGGCGGGGGCGTCCATTGCGGTCACATCCCGACCCACGATCATGGCGACCGCGCCGCGTCCCTCGGCCAGTCCTGTGCGGAGCCCATTCGCCACCGCGCGCACGTGTTCAATAAGTGAGCGGTGGGCCAGTAGGATCGCGGCTCCGATGATTTCGAACGCCCAGCCAAGCGGGAGGGCGGCCAGCATCATCCCCAAAGCGCCGGCACCAAACACAAGGATGGCCACGGTCAACACTCCGGCACGGCGCTGCGCGGGGGGATGGTTGAGCCGTTGATCAAGCGCACCGACCGCGCGGCCCATTAAGACGGCGGGGTGGGGGGCGCGGCTCCACAGCCACTTTGGCTCTCCCAATGTGGCGTCCAGCGCGAGGGCTAGGGCGAGCAGGTCGCTCATGACCGGTCGCTCAATCCGTTGGCAGCAAGGGCACGTTCCAAATGCTCCCACTGGGCGGGTGTGCCGGGCAGGCCGAGACGGACCCAACGGCTCGAATAGGGGAAAATACGGCTCCAGACGTGATGCGCGGCGAGCCGGTCTTGCCATGTTTTGGCATCGCCTACATCGTACAAGCGAAACAGGGATGTGCCGCCCACAACGGGCGCATTGATCAACGCATCCAGCCGTGCCGCGTCTTGGGTAAGCCTTTGCCGGGTTGCTGCGGCCCAATCGTGGTCTTCAAGCGCGACAGCCCCGATGCGCAGCGCAGGTCCCGATACAGCCCATGGTCCGATCATGTCGCGCATGCGTGCAATGGTGGTCGGTTGTGCAATTGCAAACCCCAGCCGCATGCCCGCGAGGCCCCAAAACTTGCCAAAACTTTTGAGAACGACGACCCTGTCGCGCGCGGTCAGCTCGACCATCGATGCTTCGGGTGTGACGTCGCAAAAGCTTTCGTCAATGATGGTGATCGGGGCGGTGACATCCTCAGCGGACCAGAGCCGCCCATCGGGATTGTTGGGGTGCACCAATACGCGGGCTGATGGGGCCTGATCGGTAATCTGCCAGCCATGGGCGCGAAAGGCAGCAGCGTGTTCATTGTAAGTGGGGGCCGGGATGTCGACTCGTCCGGCCGGGGCCAAGACCGGCATTTGCGCGATAAGGGCAGAAGCACCGGGGGCGGCCAAAACCTCGGCTGAGGCTGGTACATTCCAAAAGGTCCGCGCAGCCCGCGTGAGCCGGTTCTGTGCTGCCGCATCTGGCAGGCAGGCCCAGTCATCAGAGGTTAACTTTTGTATCGGAAAGGTTACCGGGTTTATGCCGGTGGAAAGGTCCAACCATGCGTCGCGCGTCCCGCCCCAGCGGGCAACGGCTGCGTCAAGACCGCCGCCATGATCACGGGGCGCTTCGGGGCAAGCCGAGGGGGCAGGCGCGAGGGTCATTGTATGCTCAGGCGTCGGGCAGTGGCGGGATACGGGTGATGAAGTGCCCCTTGACCGCTTGCGGCCACTGCTTGAACGGGACTTGCCCGCTTTTGCTTTCGGCGTGCAGGGCGGCGTAGGCAACAATGCCCTCGGCGGCTTCGGTCGTGGTTTCGAATTTTCCCAACGTATACGTTAGCTTACCCGTTGCCTGTAGGGATACGTTGCACCCGTGGCTGCATCCCATAAGGCAGGAATGCCGCCGTGTTTCGACCCCAGCAACACCTTTTGCAGCGGCTTCGACAAGTGTGGCCAAAGCCTCACCATCGGTCAGTTCAACGCCGTCATTGGCCGCGCGTTCGGCCCAGTCATCGCGTTTGCAAGTGTCGCAAATGGTGA
>NZ_CEZFMW010000079.1:0-16773 GCF_982993085.1 Thalassobacter sp.
CCGGACCAACGGGCGCGCGAGGGCTTACAGGAGCAACTGGTGCGACCGGCCCGGTCGGTCCTCAAGGCCCTGCTGGTGCAAACGGATCGTCTGATACCGCCACCCAAGTACGGGACAAGCTCAAAACCGTAGATGGCTCTGGCTCTGGGATCAATGCGGACCTCTTGGATGGCAGTCACGCCAGTGCCTTTGCGCGGCTCTCAGGCGCCACTTTTTCCGGCACCGTAACGGCCCCGAACTTCGTGTCGTCCTCCGACGCGCGCCTGAAAACAAACGTCACGCCAATCTCTGACGCGCTTCAAAAGGTGCAGGCTCTTACAGGCGTTACCTACAACATGATCGAGGGCGGAAGCCGCGAAATGGGCCTGATCGCTCAGGATGTCCAAGCGGTAGCCCCAGAAGCCGTTATCGAGGCCGATGGCATTCTTCGTCTAGCTTACGGCAATCTCGTGGGCCTTCTCGTTGAGGCCATCAAAGACCTCTCAGCCGAGGTCGCGCAGCTGAAAGGCAAAGACCAATGATCGAAACCGGATTGCACGTTATCTACAACACCACCGCGCGGCTCCATTACGCCGTAGACGTTCAGGACACCTACGCCGGCATCGCTGTTTTTGAGCCATGCCAAGAAGGACAGATCGCGCCTGACTATATCGGCGAGGTTACTTGGGAAGACCTGAAAGCTGCTCTTGAGGAACCACAAGATACCTTCAACAAGGCCGGCTTTGTCGATCTCGAAGGCAACGGCGTCTTTGTGCGAGATCTGCCTGGGTGCCCCCATGGCGCGGTCTACAAAGGCCGCTCCTACTTCTTTCTCGACGGCATGGTCGGGCACGATGAGCTGACCGACTACGCTCTGATCGACATTATGACCGACAACAACGGCTTTCCTTTGCCGTGGCGCAACCGCTTTGCCCAATCTGCGCGCGAAAAGGTGGACTATTCCTTCCGGCACCGGGCCCGCACCCAAGCCTCAAACGCCCTCGTCATCTTTATGCCGATTGCAGGGCCGCTCTCTGGGGCCCGGGTGGAGCTCTTGTGCGACCAAGACCCTATCTTGCTCAACGGGACCTCAGTCGCCGGGCGCATTGATGATGCGACGATCCCGAATGATGGGGTTTGGTTCAAGCAGTTTTACTTCCACGCGATGGCGACCGAGACGATGACCGTGCCCGCGGGAGGGCGGGTTGATGTACCGGTAGCGTTGAAGTGGAATGGGAATGATACGCCTTGTGCTCATGCCCTGACCCTCAAGCTCGAGAGTGACGCCGGATATCTGCCGAAACGGCGGTTGACCACGGATGAAAATGGTCTGGGCAGCTTTGCCATTGAAGCACTTGGCCTCAGCCCTGGCGATCGGATCGCGGTGAAGATCAACACCGAGCATTACACCGCCATCGGCAAGATCATGGTGGAGGTCGTGTGATGGAGATTGCCACCACCACAGAGATGCAGATGATCTATCCCGCCTTCGTGATGCACAAGCATTGGGACATGCCAGAAGGGTTCAACGACCGACTGTTTGCGCTGGCCGCGGAGGATGCGGTGGCCAATCGGATCAGTGAGGACGGTGATGCGCGTAATGTGGGCGATCAAACCAATCACCTCGGGCATCTGCGCCACAACTTCCTGATGGACCGTAAAGGCCCGGAAGTAGCGGCTCTGGCAGAAATGGTAGCTGCGGCTGTGCGCGAATATCTGCAGCTGGCCTATGGTTATGCGCATGAAGGCGAAATCGCCATGATGTCCGACACGTTCTGGCAACGGCGCGACCAGCGCGAGAACGTTGGCATCAACACCCACACCCATATCCAGACCGACATCGTGTGTACGTACTATCCGCGGGTCACATTGGATATGGACTGTCCTGACACGTCCCTGCATCGCGGGGCGGTACGCTTCTACGATCCCGCAAACGTCGGCAAGCGGCTCTGGCCCTGCAACAACCCCGACGCCTATGTCGGCGGCTGGTACGCAGTCGAGCCGCGCACAGGTTCCATGATCGTCTTTGAGGGCCATGTGCCCCATGACAGCACCTATTTTGAGGGCGAGGAGCGGATGTGCATTCCGGTCCTTTGTTGCCTCGATCTTCCCAATTCTCACTGCAAGGCGGGGCTCACCGAGATCCTGGCCCATCAAACGCAAGGAGGCCCCCATGGCCTATAAAGTCGGCTCAACCATTGTCATTAGCGACAGCGGCACCGTGGATTGGTCCCGAATTGCCAATAAGCCTGCCATTGGAGCGGGGGATGTCACGTCGGTGACAGTGAACAACGGCAGCCCAACATCTGGAGGGTCAGTTTGGCCACGCGTTATTTATCAGCATGGCGGCAATTGTAATTGCGTCGCCAACTGCACGGTCCACAGCCTCTCAGGCGGAGGCTCTTCTGGGGCGGTGACTATTACAGCCAACCGCTACAGCTTCAACTGCAACTGCAATTGCCGGTGCTGAGCATGGAGGTGCGCAAAACACACCTCGACCTCTGGCCGACACGGGCCCTGTTTTTTGAAACGCCCGTGGAGTGGGACGTCAATCGCCAGTTGGCGGAGGAGGCAATCGCCACGGTGGGGGGGCTGGAGACGACAGACGCGCTTAGTGCATCCAAGCGGCGGGTGCGTGGGATCTTGGAGCGGAGCGATGCTGGTCAGGCCCTGAAAGCCCATCTGTTCGCATGCGCGCGGGCGGTGCTTGGTGATTGGGCCATATACCTCCACCCCGACCATTGCGAAAACCGTGCCTTGGTCATCGCCCCTGGTGGCTTTATCTCGACCCACAAGGACAGCCGCGAAGGCGATCTCACTTGCGTGCACTTCCTGACAGGAGGGGGTGCGGGGCAGCCGGTGAACAGCGTAGGCAACCCGCGCTTTGTGATCGAGGACCCCTCGCGCTACTTTGACGAAGGCCGGCTGCCCTTTGAGAGCAGGCATGGCTTCTCGGTCAACCCGCGGCCTGGGCTCTCGGTCTTCTTTCCATCCCACGTTCCCCATAACCAGCACCCCTATCAGGGGAGCACGCCCCACGTGCAGATTGTCGCGAACTTCCGCGTCACCCTGCCCGACGCGCTTGAAGAAAGGCTTTTTGACTGATGTGGTTTGATCTCACCCTTGAGGCCCGAGACGGTGCCCAGCACACCCTGCGCTACAATCCGCATACCTCCGAATGTGAGGGCCTGGCTCTGCCCGTGGAGCCTGGCGTGTTTGACCCCGTCCCGCGTGTCTCAAAAGACCAGCCTCTGGGCAAATCCCGCGCGCCGCGTGTTTTGAAAATCCAACTTGGCCTCTCGTGCAATTATGCCTGTAGCTACTGCAACCAAGCATTCCAGATTGCGGATGCGACGGTCTCGAAGCTGGCAGATGTCGAGCACTTCTTGACCCAGCTTGATGGCTGGATCGCGCAAGCCCCTGAACGTATTGAGATTTGGGGCGGCGAGCCGTTTCTCTACTGGGCCAAGATCAAGCGCTTGGTCGCTGCATTGGCGGAACGCTTTCCGGGTGTTCTCTTCTCGATTATCACCAATGGATCGCTGCTCAACCGCGAAAAGCTGGAATTCATTGCAGCACACGACATTGCGATCACGATCAGCCACGATGGGCCAGGGCAGCATTTACGTGGGCCAGATCCGCTTGATGATCCCGACAAGCGTGAATGGATCGAAACCCTGCTAGCTGAGCGCGCAGACAAGGTCGGGTTCAACGCCGTGCTGACGCGCGAGCATCATGATCTACAGGCGCTGAAGGCATGGTTCGCTGACAACGTCGGACCTGACATCTTCGTCGGGCTCGAGGGCGTCGTGAATGTCTATGATGCCGCGACCGCTTTAGGCACAGGGCGCTTTGTGCCCGCAGAACTGAACAGTCTCACACGGTCGATCTTTGAAGCCCTCGTTGAGGACCCGAACGCCTTCGGCCTCGGAGAGCGCATTGATGAATTCTACTCCTCGATCCAGCGGCAAAGGCCCATTGAGGCGTTAGGGCAAAAGTGCGGGATGGACCGAGAAGATACCATCGCCGTCGATCTCCGCGGCAACGTCATGACCTGCCAAAACACCGGGGCGAAGGGCGCGCACAAGATCGGACATGTCGAGGCGTTTGAGGACATCGCGCTCGATACGGCCACCCATTTTGCCTTCCGCGAGGAATGCATAAAATGCCCGGTCGTTCAGCTCTGCAAGGGATCCTGCATGTTCCTGGAGGGAGACTTTTTCAAGCAGAGCTGCGCCAACGAGTTTGCTTTTAATATGGGGATCTCGATGGCGGCGGTGTGGCATCTGACGGGGATGGTGGTGGTGGAGATCAAGCGATCAGATTGATACAATCTTGGGCGGCCGCCTGGGGAGCATAGGCCACTATTGCAAGCGCAGTCCCCGCACAAAGCCAACAAGGATGTCCCAAACGACTAGGACAGGCAAGATTGCAAGCCAAAACACAAACACGGAGGCCCTCGCTATCACGGCAACCAAAAAAACAGCTGCCATAATCAGCATGTAAATTACCTGTAGCTGAGCCGCTTTTTTGCCGCGTAACTGGACCCCCGCAAGCTTAAAAGATGAGTATTGCGGCTTCAAAAAATTAAATGTGCCCGCCTTATTTTTGATAGAAGCGCTAACGCCGGTCTTAGACAGATTGAAGCCGAAGGGACCTGCACGCCAACGGCCGATGAGCTGGACCCGCCCATTTTGCAGTGCGACACGCGTGCCATTTGCAATTCGTGTAGACGCCCGCACCCCCTTTGAAGAGTTGGCCGTAACGTTGACGGAGCCAATCTTCTTCTCCGCGCGGACTGCAACACCACCTGTCCGAGAGGCTCGCGTGTATTCGCCTCGATGTTCAATACGCACTTGTTTGCCGTCGTCGTCTTTCTTGCCCAAGCCGATCACAGATCGGCCTCCCCTTGCTCCGGCTCAAATGTTTGTGAACGGATGTCCACATTTAATTTTTGTATCGTCTCTCCAAAAGTCTTTTCCATGCGCACCATAGCGTTGGTCATGAAATCAATCATGCGTGGCCAATCTTCACGTTTGAACATATCAGCCTCTGTCTCACATTTGATCCGACATGCGCGCCTATGATCCAGGCGCTCCCATTCCATAGGTCCACCAAACGTGGCCTCAAGGACCTGGCGTTGGGCCAAAAGCTGATCGAAGATATACTTGTTCTCGGCCTGCTCACCCCGATCGATATAAATCTCCGCGCGCCCGTACTTGCCCGCCGCGGCGAAATTGAAGCCAACGCCGCGCATGCCAGACCCCGCACCGATCCAATTGGCGACCCCCGCGGAAATATTGTCGTATAGGCGTGATTTGGTCTGCATTACGCGGATCACTTCGCCCCAGAACTCGCGCCGTATTGTGTTCCGGGCGGCTTCCGCAGAAGAGGTTTGCACTTCGTCCTGAGCCTTGTCAGCCAGGCCAATCACGAAGTCCTGCGTGTCCCTCACGGAGATAATCTGCTCAACGTTTAGGAAAAGATCGTCTGCCATTGACCAAGGCGTAACCTTGAAGCACTGAACCTGGAGCTTGAAGTTCATCAGCCACAGAACGGTCGAGGTCACCTCTTTGCGAAAGTTCGCAGCGATCAGCATGATCCGCTGTGACACGCCGCGATTGAGGGTTACCTCCGACAAGTCGGCCACTTCCAGAAAATCGGCAATCAGCTCGCTCGCCGTACCGGGCTGGCCAGTCTTGGTCAGGTGATCCTGATAAATGCCACAGATGCTTTCGGTCTTAAGGCTCGCGCAGTAGGACGCGTATTTCATGGCCTGCCAAGTGACGTCCTTGCCGGTATCGTCGAGCTTGTTCTCGATGATGACCAAGCGGCCCTTCTTATCCAGAGCAAGAAGGTCGAGGCGCTCCTGCGTATCGGAAAAACCCGCGAATTCCTTCTGGATGATCAACAGGTCCTCACCCAGACAAGATGGATACTTGGCGATCCACTCCTGCAGGTGCTGACGCTCCTTAAAACCCAATTCGGAAAAGCTGCGGGCCTTGAGCGGCTTGATCGAGTTGTCGTCTTTATCGATGCGGAACATGCGTCTTACCCCTGCTCAGCGCGAACGTAGGTAACATAAAAGCCCTTGATGATGCGGTGCTCCTGCAACCGATCACTGAGCGAAAACCCGTCCTTTTTGATAGGTGCCTGAAAAATATCGAGGCCGCGATCAAGCACGATCTTCCACCCAGTATCGGTGACGATGTCGCGCGCATGCGCTGTACCCGTACCATCAAAAGCCCAAGTAAACTCAACACCAGAACCGACACAGGCGTCCAAGATTGAATCCAACAGCTCGCGTTGTTTGCTAACGTTACCATCATCCGGCCCAGTCACGAGATGAACGCTGACCTGATCCTCTGGCGATTTCCGCCGAATTACCATTTCAACGAATTCCATCATGTTCCGGATTTGATAGAAGTATCGAACATAGGGGTCTGTCACGATGATCTTTGCCGCGCCTTCGATGTAAGGACCAAATAGCCGATCGTAGCTGATCCCTTTGCGATCCTCGGTGAAGACATGATGGCCTTCTTCGAGAACAGGCTTTGCCTCTGCTTTGATAGGGCGCCCAGCCTCCGATGCAGGCCCAGAAGTGGATGCATCTTCGTCACCCGCAGATGTGGGTTCATCAACACCAGACGACGTTTCTGACTGTTCCTGTTCCTTGGGGTCCAGCGCAGGCTTAAGGTGATAGAATTGCGGATATTCTTCCTCCTCAACCGTGGTCACGCGGCGCTTGGCCCCATCCGTACCGAGGTAGTGGAAATCGACCTCAGGATATGTGCTATCGATCCGTGCAAGCTGATCTTTAACCCGCTTGCGGCTTTCCATGGCAAGCCGCATCAGTTCTTCAACATCTTCCGCCGTCTCACCGCCATTCGGGAAGATCAGCTTCAGAAGGCCAGACATGGTCTTATAAATCGCATCCCTATCACGCGTTGAAATCTTCTCGCTGATCTTGAAATGCTGATCCGGCCGGTTGGAGAAATCTTCCTGACGCAGATGGCGCAACATTTCAGCGAGATAATCTACAATAAAACCATAGCCGCTTGTGAACATCTCGCCGCGGATCACATCGATTTCCCAGCCGGGCAGATAGGCATGCAGACGATCGATGAAGGCTGAGTCGTGGAATTGCGGCGGCAGAGCCTCAAAGAGGTCGCTGTTCTTCAGCATGAATGGCACGTTGTGGTCGGTGTTGCCGACAAACGCAAAACTGGCCTCAGCCCCCATCGGATTCACGCCCCGCGAGAAGGTCTTGTTGGCCATATAGTTTTTCATGATGTCGACGAGCGCTTTATTGGCTGTCTTTTCCCGGCCGGCGAACTCGTCGAAAGCCACGACATCCCAGTAGCCGACAAGGCCAATGCGCCCGTTTGAGTTGTTCACGAAGAGTTTCGGGATCGTCACCTCGCCACCCGAGATCAGCTGACCGTGCGGCGAGAACTCCGAATAAATGTGCGACTTGCCCGTCCCCTTGGGGCCAAGCTCAATGATATTATAGTTCCGTTCCACGAAGGGGATCAGGCGCATCAACTGCAAGAGCTTCGCCCGACGCCCAAAAGCCTCCGGATTGAATCCGATGCTCTGCATTAGAAGATCGATCCAATCGTCCGTGCTGAAATTGTCCCGTGCCTCACGGTAGCCCTCATAGTCGACTTTGGCGATCTGAATGGGCTTGATGGTCTCGAGGATCCACGGCGAGATGCGCGCATCTTCCGAGAACTCGTATTGCACATCCGCGATGCACCAGACGCCCGTCACGAGTAGCTTTGGGTGTGCCTTGATCGTGCCACTATCGACCGCGACCTTCTTGATGCCGAGGTTGTCGAAAGTAGCCTCGTAGCTGTCGGTCTTCTCATTCAACGACACGCTGATCTGGTCGATGACCTTGTAGCGACCCTTTTCCTTGATCGTCGACTGAATGAGCCCTGCTTCGCTGCGGTGGACATAATGCTTGCGCAGGATTTCCTTGACGGTCTCGATGCCAGTCGCGATCGACGCCTCGTCGTCGGTGGCGCAATACTGACCCAAGAGATACTCGAGCACATAGGTCGGAACGATAGCGTTGCCCTTGACCGCCTTCACCAGGTCCTTGCGCACGACAAAGCCCGCGAAATGTTCGTTGATCCTGGCGTCGAGATCACTCATGGGCCCACTCCTCAAAAGTCAAAATCTGTTGTGATGCCACGTTTCAGCTGGAAGCGGTGGCTTGTGTAGTCCTCAAAGCGGCTCGTTTTGCCATATGGCTGACGCAACTTAAGGAATACGTCTTGGTTGTTGAATTTGTCCGCCTCACGCGACAGCAGGAACTTCCGGGGCATTTCGCGCTCACGAGCATTGTTCGACGTAAAATCGAACTGCAGAACATGCTCGTCTGAAATCAGCGTGTCGTCGGCTGCATAGATCCCGGCGACTAACTCGCGCGCTTGCACTTTTGCGGACACCGGTTGCGTTTGATAGAAAACAACTGCCGTTTGCCCAGACGTAATCTGGCTGCGGCCTGACACGATAATCTGCACCTCAACTTGGTTCACATCCGCCTCGCGCTGTTTTCCAACACGGAGGACGGGAATGACGATTTCTTGCAGCGACGCACCGCCGTGCACAAACCGGCTCCCTGCCCCTTTGACCCGCAGACGGTTGATCGAGTTCGGGATCAGGACATCGAGGTCTCCCGCCAGGCCCAAGTTCGCCGAGCTGAACTTCTTCATGCCCGCGGTTTCATCAAGGCCACGACCGATGACAAAGCGGCGATTGCGCAGCAGGATTTCGTCGCCCTTGGGATCAGCGACAGCGAAGTCGCTCTCATCAAGCGATCGGTGCTGGTAAAGGAAACCGTGATCTGCCGTGATCAGGATGTTCGAGAAATTCGCCGACGTCAGTTTTCGAACGAGCTTGGTCAGCTCTTCGATCGCATCTTCTGCCGCCTTGGGCAGTTGATCCTCGGTCTGCAGCTTGTCGCCAATCGCATCGATCAGGTTGTGATAGATGTAGACCACGTCATTGTCGCGGAAGAGCTCTTTGCCCTCATCGACCCGCATATCGAGCACATCGCGTGCGGACAGAGCCTTCGCGCGGTCGCCTGCACGTCCTGTTGCCAATAGCTTCTCGCGCGCGGCGAGACCTTGTGTGCTCTCGCCCCCCGAAAGAACCGATCCGCTGCCGTCAGTTGCGAAAGACAGTTCCCGGTTCGGCAAAAGTGCCGCCATCCCAAGCTGTGTATAGCTGGGGAGCGCACTGATCATGGGCTTCAGCTCCGCATCAAACCGGTTCAGCGCCCGGATGCGGCGTAGGCATTCCTCGGCCACCTCAAAGCGCAGGGCATCCGAGATAATAACCACGACCTTCTGATCGCGACGACGGAACTCTGCGGCCTGTTCGACGTAGAAGGCGCTCTGGCGTGCGTATCCGGGAATTGCCCAATCGGTCAGTCCGGCCACTTGATCCTGCCAGGCGTCATTCAGCTTCAAGAGGAAGCTATTAGTGTATCGATTCTCAACTGCCTCGTAGAGTTCCGAGAGCAGCGAGGCATGACCACTGCGCTGCATATGGTAGATGAATTTGCGATAAAGCTGGTCGAGCTTGTACCAGCTGCTGACATAGCGCTTCACCCCTTCGGCAGGGCTCGTCATCCCCAGATTAGCCTCGGCCAGCGCCTGCTGGAATTCAGTGGCAAAGCCGATTGCCTGATAGATGTCTTGGTATGTGTCATACCAATGGCTCTGCCGGCGCTCACGCACCCACTTCAGAACCTCGGACGCGCTGACGGTTTGGGTGGACATCGCATGCACGAGCTGCCGGATGATGTGGCGATCGATTTCCTCGAAATGGTCGACGGCCATGACCGTGCGGAAGTCGCGCTTGGACAAGTCTTCTGGGATCTTCAGCAAGGCCTGATAGCGTGCAGCAAGCGTCTCGAACGCCTGTTCCCAGTGGCGGTTGTTCTTCCAGCGCCGGAAGACCAGAAGTGCCTCAGCGCTCAGCTTACCGTCTTCGCCCAGCGCCCGCATATAAGCCGACTGGAAGAGCGCGATCGCGAAGTCTTCAAGATCGGGCTGGTCTGGCTGATAGCCATAGGCATTACCAACCTGCTTCCAGAAAACCTCAGTCAGGCCAGACCGCTCGATGAGCCGCATGGCATCATCGCGGCCATCCGCCAACTCACCCAAGAGCGCCTCGACCACCGTATCAAGCCCACCCTCAGCACCAGCGCAGACGGCGAGCATGCGCAGCCGAACCTGCGACTGGGTATCTGCCGCATGCAGTAGCCGTTTCAGCTCCGCCACGCGCACCTTAGAGCGGTAGAACTCCATATGGTCGCGCACGACGCTTTCAAACTGCGGCGGAAGGCCCAGCTCACCCAGCCAGATGCCGGCTTGATCCGCCTTGAAAACTGCCGTTGCCAACTGCAGGTCCAAAAGCCAGTTCGCTGCATTGTCAGGCTCTGGCCCGTCATGGAACACCAGAAACTTCGCGCTGGGCTCCTGCCGCAGCATCTGATGTTTCAGTCCAAATTGGTTGTTGGCGATTTCCACCTTGGTCACGCCAGCCAGATCGACCGCATCGAACTCTCCCCGCATGTCTCGTGCTGCGTCATACCAAAAGACGATGCGATGCTCGTCAAAAAGCCGTTCGAGGCTGGCGGTGATCCGATCGGTCATCAGCTCACCCCAACGATCTTTTTCAACGCAGCGCCGAACTTGGGATAGTTCGCCTTCACCCCGTCATCGAGGTCGATCTCGATCTTGGCCTGTGCGAGCGGGAAGACGACGTCACGTTCCCATTCATTCAGCTCGTCGACCTGTTTTGCGATAACGGCCATCTCCTTTAGCGCCTTGGTGCGCTGGCCTTGGCTGGCGCTCGGATCGTCGGACAGCTTTTCCAGCCGCCCACGCTCGCCCTCAAGTTTGCTGATGAATTCGCGCAGGTAGTCGTTCAGCAGCACCGACACGGTGTCGCTTTGATAGCGGTGCATGTAAATCAGCGCGTTGAACGTGCCCTTGGGGCTGGAAAACATCCAGTAGATCGGGCGTTTTTTGTAGCGTTTTACGTGATCGGCGTAGAAATCCTTGGTGAAGTATTTGCGTATGTCCTTGCCAAGCGCGTCCTCGATATAGCGCAGGTTTTCGCGGAAATGATCCTCGCCGAAGGTCACGCGCAGGAACAGGCGGAAGCGTTCGGTGATGTCGTCAGGGAACCAGTCGGCGTCGAGCACGGGGATGACGTTGTCTTCGTCCGGCATGAATTGAGGGTCTGGAATGCGGGCGAGGTAGTCCGCCAGTGTCTCGCCCTGATTGGCGAGGATTAGTCCAGGGGCGTCGAGGCTGTAGCGGCCGAACATGCAGCCCACGGCGTAGCTGAGGAACTCGGCTATGGTGTCTGCGCGCAGACGGATCTCGTTGGCCGCCGCGTCGTTCTTGATGCCATAACGATAGGCGGGGTTGCAGGTGAGGGTGATCTCCTCGATCGGCACCTCGGGGGTCAGCTCGTCCTGCAGGCCATAGGCGTCAATGAAGATGCGGTTGTTCTCTTCTTCCAGCTGCTGCATCTCGTCCGTCATGGACTGCCAATGGGTGCGGAGGGTGGTGTAGGTGCCCTCCAGCGTCTCGGCGCGGTGGTCGGGCTGGAGCAGCGGGAGCGTGGTGAAATCCCAGGAGGTTTCGAAGGCGTCCCAGTCGCCCTTGGAGAGTTGCTTTAACGTCGCCACTCTGTCGTCAGAAGGCACATTAGCATATGGTAGTTTGGAGAAATATCCGACGTCGAAATGGAATGTTGGGCTAATAGCCTTGATAATTCCATCAATTACATTGGAATTCAAAAGTGCAGCCGCTTGATAAAGGTTTCCTGACCCATTGGAAAATGCGGAGTGCGCAGAGTTGGCAAAAATAAAGCCTTCGTCGTATAGGCGGAACGCCGACTTTGAGGAAGTAATGTCAGACCAAGACACACTCGGTTGATAATAGCGAGACTCATTTCTGACCACACTTTTGGGCTTGATAGATTTGATTGCGGCCCCATTTTGCCGCCAGTCCACAACAAATTCGCAGTTCCCATACCAGCGCCTGAAGTCACCCCCTTTGTTGTAAGCGTGCCATCGAAGGTTTGGGTCTGGCGAATAGTTCGCGGCAGGCATGCTGAAATCCGAGCCCCCAACCTCAAACCAATTCCGGACGAAGCGAGGGTTGTCCGCCGTGGACAGACCTTGGCATGCAGTAAATTCCTCTGCGATTGAGGGAAGGACGTCAAACTGTTCTCGAAACTCATCGCTGACCCAGAAGGAAATCGGGTATCCAGGAATTTTCTCAAATTGCCGCGTATTTGCGCGGTGAAACCAAGATAGCGAAGTGTCTTGAATCGCCTCAAGAGCGCGTGGGCCTTGTTGGGCCGCCCCGCGAAATTCAGAGAGCTTCACATAGCCACCAAAAAAGTCAGGGCGGTGGAAGTTTTCAACAGTAAACGCGCAAATTGGGACGGTAGCACCATCAAAGCCCGAATACTCGAGCTGGATCAAACTTGTAAGGGTCTTGTGATCGAGCAGAAAGGATCGCAGCAGTTCGTAAGATGAAAGAAACATCCATACAAATGGGGTCATGAACCCTAACTGAGCTTTCGGCAAAGCAAGGTAGGTGTTGCGAACCATAAAGGCTGAGAAAAGATCGTGTCGAACATCAGAGAATTCGCTTTTCAAGAAAGACGCGATTTCAGCGTTCATCCCTTTTCCGCCCATATACGGCGGATTCGCCACTACCACGTGATACTTCGGCGACAGCGCCTCGGCCATGCGCAGCACGGCGATGACGCGCGCCTGCACGTCTTTCAACAGCAGGTCGCCGCCGAAATCCCGCGCCGCGACCACCCGCAGCGTCTCTGCCGGGTCGCGCAGTTTCGGCACGATCAGCGAGCCGAAGTTCTTGGCCTGCTCGAACTGGCCCAGCGTCTCGCGCAGCTCATCGGTGAACAGATCCTTGCCCACCACGGCGGCCACGTCCTGCATCTCGGCAGGCGTAAAGCTCACGTTCTGCAACACGCAGATGTCGGGTTTCGCCCCCATCCGCAGGAACCGCCGCCGCCCCAGCCGCGCCGCCGCCTTCATCGCCAGCGCAAAGGCGGCCAGCGCGCCCGCGCGGTCGTCAATCTCCACCCCGGTCAGGTTGTGCGTCAGGATCAGCGCGGGGATCTCTGTCGCGTCATATCCCTCTTCCTCGTAGATGGCGTAGAGCAGGTCAAAGGCATAGGTCAGCATGTGGCCCGATCCGGCGGCGGGATCGCAGATGCGGATCTCTTCTGGCTTGGTGATTTTCAGGAAATCCGTCTCGGGCTCTTCCGGCGCGATGTAGTAGTCCATCTTGGCCGCCAGCCCGCTTGCCGGATTGTTCAGCAGCCAGAGCCGCCCCAGCGAGTTCTCCACCAGATAGCGGACGATCCAGTGCGGGGTGAAGAGCTGCGTCGCGGCCGGGATGTTCTCGGCCGTGATCTTCTGGTTCTTCTTGAGGCCCGCGAAGACCTGATCCTTCTTCTCCGAGATGTAGAACTGGTAGAGCCAGCCGATGATCTCGACATCCTGACAGGCGTCCTCGGTCATGACCTCGCGAAGTTCGGCGAGGATGGAGGATTGCGACAGCAGATCTTCGGGCATCAGCAGTTCGGTGTAGTCGTCGATCTGCTCGAACAGGAACGGCATGGGGCCGTGCCACTGGTTGCAGCTATGGACGAGCAGGAGGCGATAGGCTTCAGCCTGCGGATCGGACGATGGGGTGCGGCCATCAAGCAGCGCAGCGATGCTACCCGGCGCGCCCTCTGGCAGGTTGCCTGCCATTGCCTCAGCCAAAATCTCGGGCCGTGTCTGACCCTCAGCCGGCGAAACGACCCCGACCGTCGTGTAGCCATTCGCATCCATGAAGCGCAGCGCGGTGAAGCGGTTGAACCAAGTATAGGCCACCTGCTCGATCACCTGCGCCTTGCCATCCCGCGCGATCGCAGCGTCGAGCTCTTTCATCGCCTGCAGGTGTTCCCGCCGCGCGGGCGAGGCCGGATCAATCACAATGTCAAGCTTGGAGCGAACCTGATCTACAGCCAAATTACGGGCGGCTTGGGCAAATTTCTTGAGCGCGTTCGTGTCCATCAGCTGAGCCCCGTGATTTTCTTCAGCGCTGCGCCGAATTTTGGATAGTTCGCCTTCACACCATCATCGAGATCGATCTCGATCTTGGCCTGGGCCAGCGGGAAGACGACATCGCGCTCCCACTCGTTCAGCTCGTCGATCTGTTTGGCGATCACAGCCATGTCTTTCAGCGCCTTGGTGCGCTGGCCCTGGCTCGCACTGGGGTCATCGGACAGCTTTTCCAGACGCCCACGTTCGCCCTCAATCTTGCTGATGAACTCGCGCAGATAGTCGTTGAGCAGCACCGACACCGTGTCGGGCCGGTAGCGATGCATGTAGATCAGCGCGTTGAACGTGCCTTTGGGGGAAGAGACCATCCAGTAGATCGGGCGCTTCTTGTAGCGCTTCACGTGGTCGGCGTAGAAATCCTTGGTGAAGTATTTGCGGATGTCCTTGCCGAGCGCGTCCTCTATATACCGCAGGTTCTCGCGGAAATGCGCCTCGCCGAAGGTGACGCGCAGGAACAGGCGGAAGCGCTCGGTGATGTCGTCGGGGAACCAGTCGCCGTCGAGCACGGGGATGACGTTGTCTTCGTCGGGCATGAAGCGCGGCTCGGGGATGCGGGCGAGGTAATCCTCCAGCCGCTCGCCCTGATTGGCGAGGATCAGGCCCGGTTCATCGAGGCTGTAGCGGCCGAACATGCAGCCCACGGCGTAGGAGAGGAACTCGGCCATGGTGTCGGCGCGCAGGCGGGTCTCGTTGGCGTCGGCGTCGTTCTTGATGCCATAGCGATAGGCGGGGTTGCAGGTGAGGGTGATCTCGTTCAGCGGCACCTCGGGGGTCAGCTCGTCCTGCAGACCATAGGCGTCGATGAAGATGCGGTTGTTCTCTTCCTCCAGCCGCTGCATCTCGTCCGTCATGCCCTGCCAATGGGTGCGGAGGGTGGTGTAGGTGGCCTCCAGCGTCTCGGCGTGATGATCGGGCAAGAGCAGCGGGAGCGTGCTGAAATCCCAAGAGGTTTCGTAGGCATCCCAGTCGGATTTTGCGCTTTCAACGCACTCCAATGTGCTTAATTTGGAATTCATCAACGCTGTATTTATCACAGGCAGTCGCTGCACGTCTCCTACTTGAAAGTTCATTGTCGGGTTAAGTGCTTTGATGTAGTTTTTTGATACCTTTGAGCAGAGGTAGGCTGTCATCCGTTCCGAGGCAATTTCAGAAAAAACCATTGACCCACCAACATCAAAAACAAATCCATTGGGCACATATCGCGCACTAAATCCGAAGCTGGAAATCAGGCCATAGGTTACACCAGCTCTAAAATAATATTTCTTCGCTCGCACCGGAGCGCCTGAATAATCCATCGGGAGTCCGGAATATGCATGAATTTCCGCACCATCATTAGCCCAATTGACAAGATATTCGTTGTTTCCGAACCAATTCCTATAACCTCCACCCTTGTTGTAAGGATACCATTTGTCTTTTCCGAATTTGGTATCAGCACGATTTGAGCAATTGAAATTCGCTTTGGAAATTGAAACTTCACTCCAAAGTCTTAGGAACTTATCATTGTTGCAGGTCGCCAGTCCCTGCTTGATATCCGCCGTTTCTGACAGGGTTTGACCCAAGGTGTATGCATTGCGGAAACTGTCGCCTTTTGCAAAAATGATTGGAGCCCCAGGAACCTTTGAAAAATCGATGGCCGACAGTTTATAATACCATCCGCAGTTCGGGTCTTGGATTACGTCCATCATCAGCGCGGCTTTTTCGGCTTCAGATTCGCCGTCTACAACGCTAATGTAAGCACCTTGCAAAGAAGCATGGTGCGCATTTTGGAATACAAATGAAGTAGTGGACACAACAGCGCCGCCAATGGTGTCAAAGGCACGTTCGCCCAAATGTGCCATCGTCAGCAATGTCGCATTAGAGAGCAGTTTTCCGCGCAGATTTTCGTAGGATGAGAGAAACATCCATGACTGCATGTTAATCATCGCCATCATGCCACTGTGAACCGACATTGCTAGCGTTCGCTCCATGAACATTGCGAAAAGATCAGCCTTGCTGTCGGGATACTTGTCTTTGGCGAAATCTTGGAGTTTACCATTCATTCCCTTCCCGCCCATATACGGCGGGTTGGCCACCACCACATGATACTTCGGCGACAGCGCCTCGGCCATGCGCAGCACGGCGATGACGCGCGCCTGCACGTCTTTCAACAGCAGGTCGCCGCCGAAATCCCGCGCCGCGACCACCCGCAGCGTCTCTGCCGGGTCGCGCAGTTTCGGCACGATCAGCGAGCCGAAGTTCTTGGCCTGCTCGAACTGGCCCAGCGTCTCGCGCAGCTCATCGGTGAACAGATCCTTGCCCACCACGGCGGCCACGTCCTGCATCTCGGCAGGCGTAAAGCTCACGTTCTGCAACACGCAGATGTCGGGTTTCGCCCCCATCCGCAGGAACCGCCGCCGCCCCAGCCGCGCCGCCGCCTTCATCGCCAGCGCAAAGGCGGCCAGCGCGCCCGCGCGGTCGTCAATCTCCACCCCGGTCAGGTTGTGCGTCAGGATCAGCGCGGGGATCTCTGTCGCGTCATATCCCTCTTCCTCGTAGATGGCGTAGAGCAGGTCAAAGGCATAGGTCAGCATGTGCCCCGAGCCCGCCGCCGGATCGCAGATGCGGATCTCTTC
>NZ_CEZFMW010000080.1:0-16594 GCF_982993085.1 Thalassobacter sp.
GACCTGCTTCACCTGCGCCTCTTGGCGCCCGACGGATTTGGCCTGCGCCAAACGCTCCTTCCGGCCCTTAGGCTCCTAAGCCACGGCCCCCTGCCTCGTACTTGGATGATCTGACATGCAACTCACCCCCCGCGAAAAAGACAAACTGTTGGTCGCAATGGCCGCCGAGGTCGCCCGCAAACGGCTGGCGCGTGGCGTCAAGCTGAACCACCCCGAGGCCATCGCCCTGATCACCGAGGCCGTGGTCGAGGGCGCGCGCGACGGTCGTTCCGTGGCGGACATGATGGAGGCCGGGGCCCAAGTCCTGACACGCGACCACGTGATGGACGGCATCGCCGAGATGATCCACGAAATTCAGGTCGAAGCGACCTTTCCTGACGGCACCAAACTGGTCACCGTCCACAACCCAATCCGCTAGGAGGCCGCCGCGATGATCCCCGGAGAACTCTTGCCCGCTGAGGGCGACCTGACGCTGAACCCCGGCACGCAGGCCGTCATTCTGATGGTCGCCAACACCGGTGACCGCCCCGTGCAGGTCGGCAGCCACTACCACTTTGCAGAGGCGAATTTCGCGCTGGATTTTGACCGCACCGCCGCGCACGGTCTGCGGCTGGACATCGCCGCGGGCACCGCGATCCGGTTTGAACCCGGCCAACGTCGCGAAGTGCCGCTGATCCCCATCGGGGGCGCGCGACGCGTATTTGGCTTCAATCAACAGGTGATGGGAGACCTCTAATGCGGAACGCATCTCATCCCTTTGCCGCTGCCATCTGGCCCTTCAAAAACTAGCCGCCCTCGCCCCCGCCTAAGCCGCCCCCAATTCGACCGCCCACGCACTGCCCCAAAGGATACGACCCCATGGCCACCACGATTTCCCGCGCTGATTACGCTGCCATGTTTGGCCCCACTGTCGGTGACCGGCTCCGGTTGGCAGACACGGACCTGATCATTGAGGTCGAGCGGGACATCATTGCTGAACGCGCGGGCGCGGCCTCCACCGGGGGCTCTGGCGCCAACGCGCTGCACTACGGCGAAGAGGTCAAGTTTGGCGGCGGCAAGGTTATTCGCGACGGCATGGGCCAGTCCCAAGCCACCCGCGCGGCCGGCGCCGTGGACACCGTCATCACCAACGCCCTAATCGTCGATCACACGGGTATTTATAAGGCGGACGTGGGCCTTAAGGACGGGCGCATCCACAAAATCGGCAAGGCCGGCAACCCCGACACACAACCCGGCGTCGACATCATCGTAGGCCCCGGCACCGAGGCCATCGCCGGTGAGGGCCGCATCCTGACGGCCGGCGGGTTCGACAGCCACATCCACTTTATCTGCCCACAGCAAATGGACGACGCCCTACATTCGGGCGTCACGACCTGCTTTGGCGGCGGCACGGGGCCTGCCCACGGCACATTGGCCACAACCTGCACCCCTGGCCCATGGCATCTGGGCCGGATGTTCCAAGCCTTTGACAGCATTCCGATGAACATTGGCCTTGCAGGCAAAGGAAACGCGTCCCAGCCCGAGGCGTTGCGCGAAATGGTCGAAGGCGGGGCGTCCTGCCTCAAGCTGCACGAAGACTGGGGCACCACACCCGGCGCCATCGACTGCTGCCTGTCCGTGGCCGATGATATGGACGTGCAGGTCATGATCCACACCGACACGCTGAACGAATCCGGCTTTGTCGAAAACACGATGAAGGCCATCGCCGGGCGCACCATCCACGCCTTTCATACCGAAGGGGCGGGCGGCGGCCACGCGCCCGACATCATCAAAATATGCGGGGCGGACAACGTGTTGCCCTCATCCACCAACCCCACCCGCCCCTTCACCGTGAACACGCTTGAGGAACACCTCGACATGCTCATGGTCTGCCACCACCTCGATAAATCCATCCCCGAAGACGTGGCCTTTGCCGAAAGCCGCATCCGCTGCGAAACCATCGCCGCCGAGGATATCCTGCACGATATGGGCGCGTTCAGCATCATCGCGTCCGACAGTCAGGCCATGGGCCGCGTCGGAGAGGTTATCATTCGCACATGGCAAACCGCCGACAAAATGCGCAAACAGCGCGGGCGGCTCAGCGAGGAAACCGGCGACAACGACAACTTCCGCGTCCGCCGCTACATCGCGAAGTACACCATCAACCCCGCCCTCGCCCACGGCGTCAGCCAGCATGTCGGTTCGATCGAAGAAGGCAAACGCGCAGACCTTGTCCTCTGGAGCCCCGCGTTCTTTGGCGTCAAACCCGAGATGGTCTTGATGGGCGGCACGATTGTTGTGGCGCAAATGGGCGATCCCAATGCATCGATCCCCACGCCACAGCCGGTCTATTCACGGGCGATGTTCGGCAGCTTCGGCCGCTCGGTTGAGCATTCTTCGGTGTGTTTTGTGTCCGAGGCCGCCATGGCCGCCGACCTGCGCGGCACGCTCGGCACCGCCAAACACATGGAGGCCGTACAAAACACACGGAACATCTCCAAGGCGGACCTGATCCTCAACTCTGCCACGCCCGAAGTCGAGGTAAACCCCGAAACCTACGAAGTCCGCGCCAACGGCGAACTCCTGACCTGCGAACCCGCAAGCGAGCTGCCCATGGCGCAGCGGTATTTCTTGTTTTGAGGGCGCCAAATGAAGTCTGAGGCCGATCTATATCTAGAGCGTGCGCAAGAGTACTTGCGAGCAGCCGAGATCGTTTTTCAGGCCGAAGACTCCAAGGATTGGGAGAACCGTAATCCCATTTACTTCCTACTCCTCCATTCCGCCGAACTCGGCCTAAAGTCACTAGGAAAGTCCCGTGGTCTTGATACGCACAACAGCCACGACTTGGTCGTTCTGTTACGGACAGTTACCCAAACAGGTGATCGCATTCATTTTAGACGTATCTATCGAAAGCTAGTGGAATTGAGACTTGAGAAAACACATTCAAGGTTTGCTAGATCACAACAGAAGCTCTCCCAAGCAGCGATCGAGGTAGAAACGGCATCGATGCGTTACCAGCCACTTTGGCTAGCACACACATTCAGACTTTTGGGCGCACTTGGGCAATCTGAGATGACGAAAATTGAATTCGGAAAAGAGATCAAAAAGTACTGGCATTCAGTAAGATATCCGCGTTTCGGGATAACAACCTATCCTGAATACCATGCCACCTTCGCCTTGTGCGCGGGCATCATAGAGATTTCGCAGCAAGAACGAGAAAAAGCTTCGAACTCAAAAGTATTTTAACCATCAAAGCACCCAGTCCAAAGTCGGACCGCTCCAATCACTGCCAAGGATCTCCCCAAAGCATGAGCACGATGAAAACAGCCCATACCACCCACCCTCATCCCCACGGCGCGCCCAGCGACGCGCTGACGCTCAGCTATGATGCCCGGTTTCTGCGCCGCAAAGTTCTGACCACGGATCAAGGCAATCAAGTGCTCGTGGATTTCGCCCAAGCGACATCGCTGCCCCCTGGCGGCGTGCTCACCTGCACGGATGACACCGAGATCCACATCCATGCCGCCCACGAACCCTGTTTGCGCATCACCGGCGACCTGCCCCGGATGGCGTGGCACATCGGCAATCGCCACACGCCCTGCCAGATCGAAGCCGACCACCTGATCATCCGCGCGGACCCGATCATGGCCGACATGCTCCGCGGCCTTGGCGCGCAGATCACCGAGATCACCGCCCCCTTCACCCCCGAGGGCGGGGCGTATGGGCATGGGCGCACCCACGGGCACGACCACTCGCACCAACACGGCCCAGAAACCCATGACCACTGACGCCACCCTCACCTTGGCCCAGTGGTTTTCGCCGGCCTACCCCGTGGGGGCCTTTGCTTATTCCCACGGGCTCGAAACAGCGATTGAGGGCGGGGTGGTGCACGATGTCGATACATTGCGCGCTTGGATCGCGCCCGTCTTGACGCACGGCTCCGGCCGCAATGATGCTCTGTTTCTGGCGGCGGCTTTTCATGGCGATGCCGCGCGGGTCGATGAACACTGCCGCGCGTTCACCTCCTCAGCGGAACGCCTGATGGAAACGACCCAACAAGGGGCGGCCTTTGCCGCGACCACCCGCGCGATCTGGCCGATCGACCTGCCGGACTATGCCTATCCGGTGGCTGTGGGCCGGGCCGCACACCTACTGGGCCTGCCGCTCAAGCTGACCACACAATACTACCTGCAAGCCTTTGCCAGCACGCTGGTGTCTGTCGGCATCCGGCTGATCCCACTCGGGCAAACCCAAGGTCACGCACTGATCCACGCGCTATCGCCGCTGTGCAAAACCATCGCCCAAGACACCGCACAGGACACTGCACAGGGCGACTTAGACACCCTCTCAGGCACCGCTTTCTTGGCCGACATTCACGCCATGCAGCACGAAACTCTTTACTCAAGGACCTTCCGCACATGAGCCAAAATGGCCCTCTTCGTATCGGCATCGGCGGCCCTGTGGGCGCTGGAAAAACCACGCTGACCGCGCGCCTTGCTGCCCATTGGAAAGACAAGTTGTCCGTGGCTGTCATCACCAACGACATCTACACCCAAGAGGACGCAGAGGCGCTGACCCGGATGCAGATCCTGCCCTCAGACCGGATCATCGGCGTTGAAACCGGGGGCTGCCCCCACACCGCCATCCGTGAGGACGCAAGCGTCAACCTCGCTGCCGTGGCTCAGATGAACGCGCGCCATCCCGACCTAGATGTGATCCTGATCGAAAGCGGGGGCGACAACCTGTCGGCCACGTTTTCGCCCGAGCTGGCCGACATCACGCTCTATGTCATCGACGTGGCCGCGGGCGAAGAAATCCCTCGCAAGGGCGGGCCCGCGATCACTCGCTCGGATGTGCTGATCATCAACAAGACCGACCTCGCGCCCCATGTCGGCGCCGATCTCAGCGTGATGGAGCGGGATGCCACCCGTATGCGCGCGGGCCGTCCGTTCCAGTTCTGCGCCCTGCGCCACGGCACCGGCGTGGCCGAGGTCGCCGCCCAAGCCGAGGCGATTGGCGGCCTGCTACTGAACGCCCCCTAGCGGCGACAGATACAAAGTGACGTTGCGGACCCTTGCCCCGTGACGCATGATGACCCTTTCCAAAACACGCTTTACTGCTAGGGTACTGCAAACCTTGGGGAGGGTCTCATGCACGAACAAAACCGGCCGTGGACGGCCTTTTACGGGCCAAATGCGCGCGCGGACATTCCCGCCCCGCTGCACCGCACGATCGGTGATCTGATCAACGCCATGACCCATCTGCACGGGGCCAAAACCGCATTCACCTGTTGTCTGCCCAACGGGATGAACGGGCGGCTCACCTATGCGCAAGTCGATGAAATGTCGGACGCTTTCGCCATTTATCTGCGCGAAGTCGCGGGCCTGTCAGCCGGGGACAGCGTGGCGCTTCAGGTGCCCAATGGCCTGTCTTTTCCCGTCGCAGCCTTTGGGGTGATGAAAGCGGGCTGCGTTTTGGTCAACGTGAACCCCCTGTATACCGCTGAAGAAATGGCAAAGCAGTTCGCCGACGCCACGCCCAACGCACTGATTATCGTGGATATCTTTGCCGCAAAGCTGGTCGAGGCGATGCAGGGCCACCCGATCCCTAACATCATCGTCACCCAAGTGGCCGAATTTTTCCCCGCCGCCCCGCGCGGCATCGTGCGCTTGGTCCAAAAATACTGGGACCGGTCGCTCTCCCCGATCGAAGTGCCACATATCCGCTTGCCCGACGCGCTCGCCACGGGGCGCAGCCGTCGCGACGCGGGCAAAGTCGTGGTCGAGGAATACCGCGCCCACATGACCGGCGACGACCTTGCGTGCCTGCAATACACCGGCGGCACCACGGGCGTGTCCAAGGCCGCGATGCTGAGCCACGCAAACCTGCTCACCAACATGGAACAGACGCTAGAGCTGCTAGAGGGCCTCGAAAGCGGGTCCGAGATCGTGCTGACCGCGCTGCCGATGTACCACATCTTTGCGTTTACGGTGAACCTGCTGGGGTTCTATTCGTTGGGGGCCAACAACGTGCTGATCCCCAATCCTCGCCCGCTCAGCAATCTTAAGCGCGCGTTCGAAAACTATAAGATTACGGTGCTTACTGGGGTCAATACGCTCTTTAATGGTTTGAATAATGAAATCTGGTTTTTGGATTCCCCACCCAAGTACCTCAAATTTGCGGCCGCTGGCGGCATGGCATTGCAGTCCGCAGTGGCCGAACGGTGGGAAGAAATCACCGGCAAACCCGTCCTAGAAGGCTACGGCCTGACGGAAACAGCCCCCTGCCTCAGCTTTAACCCAATCGGCAAGACACGGGTCAATTCCATCGGCGTGCCCGTGCCCTCGACCTACATGAAATGCGTCGATGAGGCCGGCCAAGAAGTCCCCCAAGGCACCGCCGGTGAGTTGGCCGCAAAGGGCCCCCAAGTCATGAAAGGCTATTGGCAAAACCCTGAGGAAACCGCGAATGTCCTGAACGATGGTTGGTTCCTGACCGGCGATATCGCCACCATGGACGCCGACGGCTATTTCCGCATCGTGGACCGCAAAAAGGACATGGTGTTGGTGTCGGGCTTCAACGTCTATCCCAATGAGATTGAGGACTGCATGACCCGCCACCCCGGCGTGTCAGAGGCCGCTGTGATCGGCGTGCCTGATGGTGCCAGCGGCGAGGCCCTCAAGGCCTATGTCGTGGCTTTGGATGACACCCTCGACCAAGCCACTCTACGCGCCTACTGCAAAGAGCATCTGACCAACTACAAGGTGCCCAAAGTCATTGAATTCCGGGATGATTTGCCCAAATCCAACGTCGGAAAAATCCTGCGCAAAGACCTGCGCGCCGAAGCACTGAGCAAGGGATAGCGTCATGGTCGGACCTTTTGAACAAGCCATTCTCGCGCTGATGATCGCGGTCATTATGCTCGGCATGGGCGCGTCGCTCACCCCGCGTGACTTTGTCCTCGCTCTCAAACGGCCAAAGGGCCTCGCGATTGGGGTGGTCTCACAGTACGGGTTTATGCCGTTTATTGGCTTTTTGCTGATCACCGCCCTGCCCCTGCCAGAGGCGATTGCGGTGGGTACGTTGATCATGGCCTGTATGCCCGGCGGCACCACATCGAACATTTTCACATATTTTTCAAAGGGTAATCTGGCGCTGTCCGTCCTAATGACCGTGACATCCACGATCTTTGGTGTGCTTTTGATCCCGATTGTTCTGCTGATCTATGCAGGTGCGCTGGACCTCGAAATTCCACGCGAAAACATCATCGCGACGCTGGTTTTGCTGCTTGTACCTGTTGCGATAGGCATGACCCTGCGCAAGCTAAACGCCAACGTTGGCGCCGTGACAGAGTTCATGGGCTCTGCGCTGGCGGTGTTCTTTATCGTGTTCCTGATCGTGTCGTGGATTCCGCGCAACTGGGGCTTTTTGACGGAAACCACATGGGCGACCTACGCGGCCTCTGCTGCGTTGGGGTTGGTGGGTATTTTCATCGGCTACAACTTTGCCCGCGCGCTAAAACTGCACCCCCGCAATGCACGGACCGTGGCGCTTGAAACCGGCATCCAAAACGGCCCGCTCGCGGTGGCGATCATTGCATTCACATTTTCGGGCACCGAGGCGCAAAGCTACATGGCGGTGCCGGTGCTGTATTCGCTGTTCATCGTGATCGTCTCAACCTGTGTGACGTTCTATTTCCGCCGCGCGAATACTGCGGCCGAACAAGCGATGCCGGACGGCTTGTTGTAGGGAGCTTGAGGCCCCTTACAACTGGACGTTTAATGTACACATCAATGTATACATTATTCGCCGGGTAATTTCAGTCCCGCTTGCTTGGCATAGACCTTGGCCACGGCGGCGTCATCGACCCCGCCCAAACCCATTTCGGCGGCCGCCTTGAATTGTGCCAGCGCGGTGTCGGTGATTGGCGCCTCAAAGCCCGCGTCGCGCGCGATATCGAGCACGATGCCAAGATCCTTGGGCCAGATGTTCACCGAACTGCGCGGCGCGTAGTCGCCGTCCACAATGTGGGGCGCGCGGTTTTCCAACATCCAGCTGGTGCCCGCACACTTTGAGATCACCTCCACAAAGGCGGCGGGGGTCACGCCTTGGGTCATGCCAAAGGTCAGTGCCTCGGCCATGGCCGCGATGTGCACGCCGGCCAGCAACTGGTTCACGGCCTTCATCGCCGAGCCCGCACCTGCGGCATCGCCCAGCTCAAACACCGTCTCGGCCATTGCATCCAGCACGGGGCGCGCGGCGGCAAAGGCCGTGGGCGTGCCTGACGCCATGATCGACAATTGCCCCGACGCCGCCTTGGCCGCGCCGCCCGAAATCGGCGCATCAAGGTACAGCACACCGCTGGTCGCGCAGCGTGCTTCCATGTCACGCGCAAATGCGGGGGGGACGGTCGCGCAGCTTAGGACAATTGCACCGGGGCGCAGGCCCGCGACCACACCGTTCGCGCCGAATAAAACATCCTCGGTTTGGGCCGCATTCAGGACCACCACAACCAGCGCGTCCAAAGTGCCCGCAACATCACCTAGCGTGCCCGCCGCACCACCTTCGGCTTGAAACTGAGCCGTGCGTTCGGGCGAAATATCATAGCCGTGGGTGCGCATCCCCGCGCGCAACAGCGATTGCGCCATGCCATAGCCCATTGAGCCGAGGCCCACGATTGCGGTTGTTGTCATTCTTGGATCTCCTGTGCGGCCAACGCGGCCTGTGTAGCGGGGCGCGCGCGCATTGCAAGTTTATGCGCGGCGAGTTTTGGGAAGGGGTCGATTGGAACACCTGCCGCGTCGAGCCACCGGGCAAAGACATACAGATAGGCGTCGCAAAAGCTATACTCTGCGCCCAGCGCCCATGGGCCAAGCGGCAGGTTGGATTCAAGGTAAGTGGCGCAATCGCTGAGGTTTTGTGGCACATATTTTTGCATATCGGCCAAAGCAACAGGGTCCTGCGCCCAGCGTTTGCCCCGCAGTTTGTGCGCGAATGCGATGTGAGCCGTGGCGCACAAATAGGCACATAATTCCCGCGCCCGTGCTTGGGCCAAGTGACCTTCGGGCAGCAGGCCCGCCTGTGGATGGCGCGCGGCCAGATACTCAAGGATCGCGGGGTTTTCCGTCAGGCTGCCGTCGGGGGTGTCCAACAGGGGAACACGGCCCTTTGGATTGCGTGCGAGGAATTCGGGCGCTTGATGCGCGCCCTGAGGGATCGGGACCTCAACCAGTGCGAGGTCGACGCCGAGTTCTAGCGCGAGGATGTGCGGCGCCAGCGCCGAAGAACCTTTGGAATAATAGAGTGTGTACATGCCGGCCACCGTAGGGCCGGTCGCGCGCAGAGACTACCCCGAAATGCCCGCAAATTCAGCAGGGTCACACGATACCTCCGCTTACATGGATCGTAAGTTGTTTTAACTTCCGTAAAGCGTAACTTACGCCTATCGTTTTTTCAGAGCCCCGTAAGAGGGCCACCAAAACCACTGGGAGGACTACATGAAACACACGACTTTGACCTTTGCCGTCACGGCCGCGGCCCTTTTGGGCGCGACGGCGGCTTATGCTGATTATCCCACGCGCGCGATCAATATGGTGATCCCCTACGGCGCGGGTGGGGCCACTGACATTTCTGCACGCACCATCTCTGAGCCTTTGGGCGCGGCGGTGGGCAAGCCCTTGGTGATGGCGAACATCACCGGTGCGGGCGGCGCGACCGGATCCGTTGCGGTACAGAACGCCAACGCGGACGGGTATACGATGCTGTTTGCGCGGGTCGGCTCACACTCGGTGAACCCAGCGATGAAAGCCACGCTGCCCTACGGGCTAGAAGATTTCCGCTTTGTGACTGTGTATGAAATCAACCCTGTGGCCTGCGCGGTGCGTCCGGCGTCGGGCATCACGTCGATGGATCAGTTGATCGCAAAAGTTGCCGAGGGCGGTATCAGCTACAGCTCTTCCGGGGTGGGGTCGATGCCCCATCTGGCCAGCGCGATGGTCCTGTCGGAGTTCGGCGTGGCCGACCCGCTGACCGATGCCACGCACATCCCGCAAAAGGGCGGCGGCGCAGCGATCACTGCCGTTCTGAACGGCACGTCGACGTTTGTGTGCACAAACTCATCCGCGCTTGCATCGTTTGTGGCCAACAAGCAGCTGACACCATTGCTGGTTACCACGGCCGAGCCTGTCGTCGGCTTTGACGCCCCCACCGCGAACCAATTGGGCAAGGACAAGCTGAACCAATTGGTCGGCTGGACCGGCATTGCAGGCCCAGATGACCTGCCTGATGACGTGGCCGCCAAATGGGGAGAGTGGATGGCCGCTGCCACCGCCGACCCCAAATTCCGCGAAACCATGGAATCGCGCGGTTCGGTGATCGAGCTGATGGACCCCGTCAAAGCCAATGAGTTCATTCAAGGTCAGTACAACACCTTCCGCACGCTGGTCGAAGACCTTGGGATGCGGATTGAAGGTTAAATCCTAACGGACTGAAAACACTGGATGCGGCTACCTTTTGGTGGCCGCATTCGTCACGATATTTGACACTGGGGGATGTGGGGTGTCACCGAAAACCATTCAATTTCAACTGGGACTAGGGGCCTGTCTGGCCGCTGCGTTCCTTGTGCTTTGGGCGATCCCGAACTGGGTTTCGTCACCGAGTAATGTGTCCAACATCGTGCTTGCGCCCGTGTTTTGGCCCTATGCGTTGTCGGGTATCACGGGCTTGGTGGGCTTGGGGCTATTGCTGGCCGCGCGCGGGGCGTCATCCGCCCCTGACGCCGAGGCAGAGCCTGCCGCCGCCGACGGGCTATCGTGGATGCGATTGGGCGCGCTGGCCATAATCATGGTGGCGACGATGTTCGCCTTGCCCCGTTTGGGCATGGTGTGGACCGCGATGATTGTGTTCGTGCTGACGGCCTTTCTGTTCCGCACCCGCCATCCTCTTACGGCCTTGATCTGTGCGGTGGTGATCCCGCTCGCGCTATACCTATTTTTCGCCAAAGTGGCGGGGGTCGCGATCCCCCAAGGCATATTTGTGAGGCTTCCGTGAGTTTTATTGACAGCCTGATGGCAGGTCTGAGCCTTGTCGCCTCGGTCGAGGCGTTTTTGGCGTTGTTTGTGGGCATTGTGATCGGGGTCATCGGTGGGGCCATTCCGGGCCTATCGGCCACGATGGCCGTGGCGCTGACGCTGCCGTTTACGTTTTCGATGCAGCCCATTACCGGCATTTTGTTATTGTTGGGGGTCTACAAGGGCGGCATTTTCGGCGGCTGTATCCCGGCCATTTTGATCAAGACGCCGGGCACCCCTGCGTCATCGGCCACCATCCTTGACGGCCACCCAATGGCAGAACGCGGAGAAGCCGGACGCGCCTTGGGCATGGCGCTTTGGGCGTCGTGCACGGCGGATTTGGTGTCCAACCTTGCGCTGATCCTATTTGCGGGGTGGCTTGCTTCTTTTGCGTTGAACTTTGGCCCGCCTGAGTTTTTTGCGCTGATCCTGTTTTCGCTGACGATCATCGCCGGGGTGTCTGGCGACAGCCTGTTGCGCGGGGCCTTGTCAGCGTTGTTGGGGTTGATGCTGGCGACCGTGGGGCTGGATCTGGTGTATGGGACCAACCGGTTCACCTTTGGCGATCCGAACATGATGGGGGGCTTGAATTTCATTGCCGTTCTGATCGGGCTGTTCGCCATCCCCGAGATCATTGCCATGGCGTGGAACCCCACCGCACACTTGGGCAAGGCCCGCGCGCTTGGCAATGCGAAGGTCACGATCAAGGATTACATCGGCAGCTTCCGGTCGATTATTCGGGGCAGTCTGATTGGGGTGTTTTTGGGTTCTATCCCCGGGATTGGCGCGGCGCCTTCTGCGTTCTTGAGCTATTCTGAGGCGCGGCGAAAATCCAAGAACAAGGCCAACTTTGGCAAGGGCGAGATTGAGGGCGTGGCCGCATCCGAGGCGGGCAACAACGGGGTGGCGGGGGCCACGTTGATCCCACTGCTGGCACTGGGCGTGCCGGGGGATGTGATCACCGCGATCATCATCGGCGCCTTTATGGTGCATGGGCTGCAACCCGGCCCGATGATGTTCATCCTGAATGTGGACATCATCTATGGGCTGTTCATCGGCTTGATCGTCAGTTCGGTGTTTTTGTTCATCGTGGGCAGTGTCGCGATCAAGGGCTTTCGGTTTGTGGCCGATGTGCCCAAGCGCATCTTGATGCCCGCCGTGTTGATCCTGTGCATTTATGGGGTGTTCGCGGTGAACAACAACATCTTTGACGTGGGCGTTATGTTTGCGATGGGCTGGGTGGGCTATGCCATGATGCGCTATCGCATCCCCGCCGCCCCCTTCTTGATCGCGTTCATTCTTGGCCCGCTGCTTGAGGATAACTTCCGCCAATCCATGCTGATGTCGGGCAGTGACCCGAGCATCCTGCTGCGCGGGCCGATTACGTGGTTTTTCTGGGCGATGACGTTGCTGACGATTGCAGCCATCGGACGGGCGATTGCGCGCAAGCAGGCGGTTTAGGCCGCCCGCCTGTGTGGTCAAGCCGCATCGCGGCACCTGCGAGGTGATTGAAACCATTGAGGAACCTGCCGCAACAGGATATTGGTTCCCTTAGGTCAGGTGCGTTGTATCAAACCGCGCCTGACCACTATTAAAGATGCCATGAAAAGAGGGACTATGGCCCCGATCCTGCCCCTAACCCCGCATGGGTAGTCACGCACAAGATGCCCCCGCCCGCCCCCGTCCTAGCCGGGGGGAAACGGTCCTCTTTTTCATCGCGGCAATTGGGGTGTTCGCGCTGAACATGATGTTATGGGGCTACGACACGCCGCCCCTGATCGACTGGCCCAACCACATGGCGCGCCATGTGCTGCAATGCGGGGCTGTGGGGGCCGAGCACGTTGGGCGGTACTACGCCTATGCGCTGGAAATCGTGCCGAACCTGACCTCAGACATGATCCACACGTGGCCAGTCGCCTGCGCGGACCTTGAGACGACGCAAAAGGTGCTGATCCAAATCGGATCCTTTGGCCTGTTTGCAGCGACCGCCGTGCTGCACCGCGCGATCTGGGGGGCATGGTCGCTGTGGCCGCTGGTCGCGGTGATGGTGATGCACAACATGACTTGGGCCTTTGGGTTTGAGAACTTTGCGCTGGCGGCACCGGCGGCGATCTTGGTGCTGGCGTTGTGGTTCGCGATGGCCGCACGAGGGGCCGTTGTTCGGCTGGCGATGATCTGGCCCTGCGCGGTGCTGGTCTATGTGATGCACTTGTATGCCTTTGGGTTCGTCATGCTGATGATCGGCCTGTTAGAGTTGCACGACGTTACCCGCACACCCGCGAGCCGCGCTGCGATTCTGAGACGGGCGGGCATGGTGCTGGCCGTGGCCCTGATCCCGGCGGTGCATTTGGTGGGCGCACTGCGCGCCTCACCGGAGTTGGAGGCCGGCGGGATAGATTACGGCACACTGGCGCAGTTCTTGACCGCCTTTGTCGCCCCATTTGCCAGCTTTGGTTTGTTCGCCTCAACGGCGGAGACGATTGTGGCCGGGCTGTTGGGGTTGGCCGAAACGGCCGGGATCATCCTGTGGCTGCGCCGCGCGGGCTTCGGTATGTCCTTGGACCCGCGTGTGCGGTTTGCTTTGCCCGCGCTGGCCCTGATTACCTTGCTGGTGCCCTATTATTTCTCTGGCATTGCCTACACCAACATGCGGTTTCCGGTGCTTTTGGCGCCTGTGCTATTGGCCGCGATCCGCGTGGATTTTACGCCCCGCGCGATGTGGGTGTTTGCGGGGGCGATGCTGGTCCTGTTGGCGGTTAAGATGCTGTGGCTGACGGACAAATGGGCGCTGCATGACGCGCAGGTTGCTGAATTGCGCGCAGCGGCGGCTGTTTTATCGCCGCAGGATCGGTTGTTGGTGACACGGCATGATCAGTCGCAAACGATCCGGCTCCATTCCCACTCGGCCTCGTATATCCTGCGCGATCGGGGGGCCTATTGGACCGGGGTGTTTACCGGAGGCAACGCCATCGCCCCCCTGCCCGCCTATGCGGCGCGCGACAAGACGCATTTGTTTCCAATCCCTTGGCAGGTGTTAATGCCCGTACACCAAAACCATGAAGTGTTTGAGACGGGCAGCTATCTGGCGGATTGGCGCGATTTTTACACCCATACGTTGGTGTTATTTGCCCCACAGGACGCACCCCGCGCCCAAGCCGCCGGGCTGCATAATCTGGGCGCGCCATTGGCCCGAGGATCGTTCTTTGAGATTTTACAGTTTCACCCGGAAACGCCATAAAGGTGCGAATTTCAAAGCATTACGGCGTGGGGGCAGAGTGGAAACCAATCACCAGCGATCTCAGGGAGGGCCGGTGGTGCTGTGAGAGAGGATTGAACTCTCGACCTCACCCTTACCAAGGGTGTGCTCTGCCACTGAGCTACCACAGCATGTTTCCGGTGGCGGGTGATTAGACCGGAATGAACATCCACGCAAGGGCAATCTGGACCCTTTTTGCAAGGCAGGCTACACCCGTCCCTAAGATGACAAAAAACCCAGCCAAACACCCCGAGACACCGGCCGCGAAAGCGGCTGCTGCGCGTGAACAACGCCTGAAGGCCGCGCTAAAGGCCAACATGGGCCGCCGCAAGGCGCAGGCCCGTGCAAAAGCGCGATCCGAGACGGAAACGCAACCGGGGACTGAGGCGGACGCTAACGCGCACAATGAGGACGAGAGCAATGGATAGTATAGTCGTACAGGGCGGGCAGGCCCTAAAGGGATCAATCCCGATTGCGGGGGCCAAGAACGCGTGTTTGACGCTGATGCCTGCGACACTTCTGAGCGAAGAGCCGCTGACACTGACAAATGCGCCCCGGCTGTCGGACATTCGGACCATGACGCTGCTGTTGCAGTCCTTGGGGGCTGAGGTGTCGAGCCTTGCGGAGGGTGGCGTGTTGGCGATGTCGTCGCATGACATCAACAACCACACCGCTGATTATGACATTGTGCGCAAGATGCGGGCCTCGATCCTTGTGCTGGGGCCTATGCTTGCACGTGATGGGCATGCGATTGTGTCGCTGCCCGGTGGCTGTGCGATTGGCGCGCGGCCAGTTGATTTGCACCTAAGGTCGCTAGAGGCGTTGGGGGCAGAGTTGGACCTGCGCGAGGGATATGTGCACGCCAAGGCCACCGGTGGGCGGTTAAAAGGCGGGCGCTATGCCTTTCCTATTGTGTCGGTTGGAGCCACGGAAAACGCGTTGTTGGCGGCGGTGCTGGCCAAGGGCACGTCTGTTCTGGAAAACGTCGCACGTGAGCCCGAGATCGTGGACTTGGCCCAGTGTTTGCGGGCGATGGGCGCGCATATTGAAGGCGAAGGCACCGATACGCTAACGATTGAAGGTGTGGACCGGCTGCATGGCGCCACGCATCCCGTTGTGACGGACCGGATCGAATTGGGCACTTATATGCTGGCGCCACTGATTGCGGGGGGTGAGGTCACCCTTCAGGGCGGGCGTCGCAATCTGCTGGAAGCGTTTTGTGAGCGGATTGAAGCGGCGGGCGCCGAAGTGACCGAAGGCCCCGAGGGCCTGATGGTGCGGCGTGCCAATGGGCCGATGCGGGCTGTGGATGTAACGACCGCGCCCTTCCCCGGCTTTCCCACCGATTTGCAGGCGCAGATGATGGCAATGCTTTGCACCGCTGAGGGCACAAGCGTGCTGGACGAGAAAATCTTTGAAAACCGCTTTATGCATGCCCCCGAATTGACCCGGATGGGGGCCAAGATTGAGGTCCATGGCGGCACGGCGACTGTGACAGGCGTGGACCGTTTGCGCGGCGCCCCTGTCATGGCCACGGATCTGCGGGCGTCGGTGTCCTTGATCCTAGCGGGTTTGGCGGCCGAGGGCGAAACAAAGGTTAGCCGCGTCTATCACCTAGACCGCGGTTATGAGCATGTTGTGCGCAAGCTAAGCGGTGTTGGTGCAAAAATCGAACGGGTGAAGGACGATGTCTGACGCAACATTTCAGGACGGTGCGGAGGCGCCATTGCGCCTGATTGCGCGGGATGAGGAGGACCTACGGGTTATCTCAGCCTGTGTGCAGGATGCGGTCTTCGCAGGGGATCAAATCCATTGGGACGCCAAGAAGCGCGCCCTGACCGTTTTGATAAACCGTTTTCGCTGGGAAGACGCCGCACGCCGCACTGAACGTGTGCGGGCCTTGTTGCGGATTGATGGCGTGCTGCGCGTGCAGTCTAGCGGCGTGAGCCGGGACGCGGATGTTGTGCTGTCGGCCCTTGCGTTAAGCTGGGCCCCCGGTGCCGATGGTGCAGGACGGGTGGAGTTGGTGCTTGCGGGGGATGGCGCCTTGGGGATGGATGTAGAGTGCCTTGAGCTGAGCCTTGCGGATGTTACCCGGCCCTATGACGCCCCGTCGAAAACCCGCCCCGGCCATCCGGACGTGTGATGCGAACCGCCGGAGGGGCCAGCCCCTCCAGACCACCCCGGGATATTTAACAAACCAAAGACGACTTGAGCACAACCACGCGGCAGGGTAGGCCCTGCGCGACATGGAGGGGCCGATGCCTGTATTTCTGAACACCCGCGACAG
>NZ_CEZFMW010000081.1:0-16446 GCF_982993085.1 Thalassobacter sp.
TTGGAAAACAGCTTGGCGCGGATTTTATCCTGCCGGCCCTTGCGGTGCTGGATGTTGGCCCATTTACTATGCCCTGCCATGGGTCGTCTCCGTTCATTTGGTCCGAGAATTCCGTGCGGTTATAGGGCCAAGAGCCTTGGGGCTGCAAGCCTGTGCAGCGCGCGTCTTGGCTTAGGGCAAATTGGGGCGTTTCAATGTGAATTGCCGCTCTGGAATGCCACCTGTTGTTAGGGGCGGACCCTCCCGAAAGCCTGATCGCTCCAACAAGATCAATGCGGCTGTGTTGCGTGCATCCGTAATGGCGCGAATACACTGCGCGGGGCTGTCGCGCCACACCAGCTGCACGGCCAGCCTGACGGCGCGACGCGCGTAGCCCAACCCTTGGGCACCGCGCGCGAGTGTAATCCCTATCTCAACCTCGTGGCTTGTGTGATCGAGGCACAGGCCGATGTCCCCGACCAAACCATCGGCCACGATGGCGATCTGCGACCATTGCCCCGGAACAAACAAAGGCGCGTCCGATACCGCCGCCAGAAAGCCCAAGGCCTGATCGTCACTCATCACGTTCCAGCTTTGATAGGCCCCCACAACGGGATCCGAGCGATAGGATTGAAAGGCCTGCAAATCCGCTACGCGTAAACGCCGGAGCGTCAGAATTTCATCTTCAATCAGCATGACGGCACGATGCCCTATCAAAGGCTATTGCGCAAATGGTGCAAACATTGCCGGGCCTTTGGGCTTGGCTCTGCCTGTTAGGTCCGCTGATGTAACCCTATTCTAAACGGGATCAACCAGCTGAATGCGCACATTATCTAGGCGCATAACGAACTGCTTTTGGACACCATCAACGTCCGTCACATAGACCTCGGCGCGGGGCATCAGTGTGCCGTCTTTGCCCACAACCTCGGCCGCTGGTTCTACAGCAAACCGTGCAGGATCCTCGGCACCGGCGAAAAACAGCACCGAGAACGGCAACGCGTAGCCGCAGTTGTCAGTGATGCCAGACCAGCCAGTGCGAATGTCATCGGGCCGTTTGGCCACGCAGCGCGCACCATCAGTCATTGTGATGGCCAGCACATCGGGCCGCACCGATACCTCTGCCACACGCGCGCTGTCCGATGGTGCCATCGCAACCGGCGTCGCGGTACAGGCCATTAAGCCCAAGCAGGCACCTAAAATCATCATTGAGCGCATGGTGTATTCTCCTGTTAAGGCGGCTTAAAACGGCCAGATGAACGGGATCATCAGGCTGGCGAGCAACCCGACCGTGACGTTCAGCGGGATGCCCAGTTTCATGAAATCCGTGAATTTATAGCCGCCGGGGCCATAGACCATCATATTGGTTTGATATCCAATCGGCGTGGCAAATGACGCACTCGCCGCGACCATCACCGCCACGACCAAGGGGCGCGGGTCAATGCCCAGCGTCGCGGCCAGCGCAATCGCAATCGGCGTGACCACGACAGCAACCGCATTGTTGGACACCAGCTCCGTCAGGATGCTGGTCAGCAGGTAAATCGCCCAGACCAACAAAAACGGTGGCAGTCCCGATAGATAGGGTGCCACAGCATCCACGATAAGTGTCACCGCCCCAGAGGATTGTAGCGCCGCACCTATCGCAAGCATCGAAAAGATCAACGCCAATAAGCGGCCCTCAATGAAGTCAAACGCCTCTTCGGCGTCAATGCAGCGGGTCGCGAGCACCAGCGCCACAGCCAGCACCGCCAACAAGAAAATTGGTGCGATACCCAAGGCCGCCATCACAACCAGCCCAACCATTGCCGTCACAGGCACCCATGCCATCTCACGGCGGTAGGCCCGAGCCTCAGGCTTGGACACATCCACAAGGTTCATGTCAGAGGCAAAGCGATGAATATCCTCCGGCGCACCTTCAAGCAGCAGGGTATCACCAACCTTGACGATCAAGCTGTCAAGATCTGACCCAATGTTGCGATCCCGCCGGTGCGCGGCAATCGGATAGACGCCGTAGCGACGACGCAATCGCATTTCTCCCAAGCGCCGTCCAACCATGCGCGCCCCCGGCGTGATCAGCACCTCAACCGTAGTTGTCTCTGTCGCGCCCACCTGATCCAATCGTTTCAGCGATTTGTCCCGTTGCAGCGACAACAACTCTGTCATTGGGGTGCGCAAAACGACCCGGTCACCGACCTGTAACTCGACACCCTTCAGGTTCCGCCGCAACGAGGCATCGCCCCTGATCACGTCAATCAACCGCACGCCTTCGCGCTTGAACAGCTGCACCCCCAAAACCTCACGCCCGACAAGGTTGGATTCCGGCGGGATCACCGCCTCAGTAAAGAACTTCATCTTGGATTTGTCGCCGCCCAACATGGCGGCCATCGAGGTGCGTTCTGGCAACACCCGCGGGGCCACAAAATAGAGGTAGATCATCACGTAGACGACCAAAACCACGGCAAGTGGCGTGACCTCAAAGATTGTGAACGGCGCAAGGCCTTCGGCCCGGGCAACCCCATCCACCAACAGGTTGGTTGAGGTCCCGATTAGCGTCAAAGTCCCCCCCATGATCGCGGCATAGCTGAGCGGGATCAGCAGCTTGGAAGGGGCCGCGCCCAGTTTACCCGCCAGCTGCACAAAGACCGGGATCATCACGACAACCACCGGCGTGTTGGACACAAACGCAGAAGCCACAATAACCAACGCCATCAACGCACCAATTGCCCGCCGCGGGCTGATGTCGGCCTGCGCCTCGGCGCGGGCGGTAAACCAGTTAAGCGCGCCTGTGCGCACCAACGCCCCCATCACGATAAACATCGCAGCAATCGTCCACGGTGCAGGGTTCGACAGCACGCCAATCGCAGCCTCATAGGGCAGAACCCCTGTCACCAACAGGACGGCGACGCCCATGATCGCCGTCACCTCGGTTGGAAATGTTTCCCGCAAGAACAGGGTGAACATTGCCCCCACCGTCAACAAGGCCAACGTGGCTTGCGCCGATTGGCTAAGGGTCACTAATTCCATGACGATCTCACGTTCTAATCTCTTTGGGTGCCAATAGCTTTGGTCGCGGTTGAACCATCGCTAGGCCAGCAAACATCACCACCATAGCCAGCCAGACCGTGGGCGCAAACCGCTCTCCTAGGATCAGCATGGCCCACATCACACCAAAGCCCGTGACCAGATAGCTAACCTGTGCCGCAAAGACCGAGCCCGCACGCCCGACCATCCAGACGTAGGCCACATAGACCACCGTGTGCAGCAGCGCCGACAGCGCCAGGGCACCGTGCGGCAGCGTCAGGGCGGGTGTCACCCACTGCCCAGTCGCCGCGGCCAAGGGCGCCACAACCCCGGCCCCGACCAGTGATGCCCCCGCAATCACCGTGACCGCATCAACACCGCCGGTCCCGAACCGGGCGACCAGATTGCCCTCAGCTCCGTAAAACAACGGCGCAATCAGAGCCAGCGGAACAAAGGCCAGCATAGCGCGCTCTGGCAGGCTCGCGTCCGGCAGAGTGATTAACAACACCCCTGCCAAGCCGAACACCAGCCCCAAAAGGCGCCGTGGCTCAAACCGTTCAAGCCCAAGGCCAAGCGCCACCGGAAAAGCGATCATAGGGACCGTAGACAAAAGGATAGATATGATGCCCGCGGGCAGTACTCGCGCCGCCTCGTACGAGGCATAATTTGGGAACAGCGTCCCCACACAAGCGATCCAGCCGTAGAAAAACAGATTGCGCGGGGCGAGTGGGATACACCCCCCGCGCACCAAAATGAAGGTGCATAACACCGCAGCGCCGATCATCAATTGCCACGCTAATAGCCCCAGCGTCGGCAATCCAGTGGATACGGCAACCTTGGTCAGGGGTTGGCCAAGGCCCCACCCTGCCCCCATCAAGATGAGAACGCCCACAAGCAGCCCAGAGGCTGGGTGCGTGGGCGCGCGTGTCATTCCACAGCCTCAGGGCCCGACGGGCTCAGCCGCCCACCTTGGCGCACCTGCACCACTCGTGTGGCTTTACCAGTGCGATCATCGGTTTCCACATACAGCCCGCTCAGCGTGGCCTCTCCCATTGCGGGCGAGAACCGCGCCTTGGGCATTCCGGTGATAAAACGGCGCAGGGGTTCGGTCTTTTCCATGCCGATCACACTGTCATAGTCGCCGCACATTCCGGCATCGGACTGGAACGCGGTGCCACCGGGCAGGATTTGCGCATCCGCCGTCGGCACGTGGGTGTGTGTGCCCACCACGACGCTAGCTTTTCCATCACAAAAATGTCCAACGCCCATTTTCTCGGACGTGGCTTCGCAATGGATATCAATCAGCGTCGCGTTCACCGCAGCGCCCAACCGATGCGTCCGAAACAGCGCGTCCAGCGGCGAAAACGGATCATCGTAGGGTTGCTTCATGAACACCCGGCCCAGCACCTGCGCCACCAGCACCTTGCGCCCCCCAGGCACCTCATAAATGCGGTGCCCACGGCCCGGTGCCGCCTTTGAGATATTGATCGGCCGCAGAATACGCGGCTCGCTCTCAATCGTGCCCAGCATGTCTTTTTGATCAAAGGCGTGATCGCCCAGTGTAATCACATCCGCACCTGCCTCAAGCAGCGCGCGCGCGTGATCGCGGTTCAACCCGTGTCCAGAGGTGGCATTTTCGCCGTTGACCACAACGAAATCCAGCCCCCACGCAGCCCGCAACGCAGACAAACGCTCCGTGACCGCACTGCGGCCAGACCGCCCCATAACATCGCCCAAGAATAGAATTTTCATATGCGCAGCCCTACGCGTCCCGCAGGGCCCGCGCAAGCGTCAGAACGGCACATCGCCCGCTTGATCCGCAGGAACGAGGAACCGGCCCACCAGCTTTTTGGTCCCCGCTTTGTCAAACGCGACCTCCAGCTTGTCACCCTCAATCGCCTCAACAGTGCCATAGCCGAATTTCGTGTGGAACACTCGGTCATCAATGGAATGGGCGCTGACGGCTTGAGCGTCGATCACCATCGTCCGACTTTCCTTGGGCTGCGAGAGGGTCCGCGCACTGGCGTTGGCCTGCAAACGCCGCCATCCGGGCGAGTTGTAGACATCCGCCTTGGTGGCACGTTCAGTGATATCGCTTTCGACACCGCCACCCATTGCACGGGTCTGCGCCTGCGCCATGCCCGCGGCCCCAAAGCCGCCACCATACAGGCCCGGTGGGGTCAAAACTTCAACGTGCTTTTCAGGCAATTCGTCAATAAACCGCGATGGAAGCGAGGATTGCCACTGACCATAGACGCGCCGATTGGCGGCGAAACTAATGGTGCAGACTTCTTCGGCGCGCGTGATACCGACGTAGGCCAGACGCCGCTCTTCCTCTAGGCCCTTTTGCCCGCTTTCATCCATAGACCGCTGTGAGGGGAACAAGCCATCCTCCCACCCCGGTAGAAACACCATGGGGAATTCCAGCCCCTTGGCCGCATGCAGCGTCATCATGGTGATCTTGTCCTCACCACTGTCGCTCTCGTTATCCATAATTAGGCTAACGTGCTCTAGGAAACCTTGAAGATTTTCAAAGTTTTCAAGAGCTTTCACGAGCTCCTTAAGGTTATCCAATCGCCCCGGTGCCTCAGGCGTTTTGTCGTTGAGCCACATGTCGGTGTAGCCGGATTCCTCTAGGATGACCTCTGCCAATTCGATGTGATCACGCCCCGACAGCAGCGCATCACGCCACCGATCCAAGCCCGCGACCAGCTTGGCCAGCTCGGCGCCACCCTTGCCACCGATACCTTTGGTTTCAACCATCAGGCGCGCGCCCTCCAGCAGGCTGACGCCATTGCTGCGCGCCATCATCTGGATTTTCTGCTGTGCCTTATCGCCAAGCCCGCGTTTGGGTGTGTTCACGATCCGCTCAAACGCAAGATCATCATCCGGGCTGATCACAACGCGGAAATAGGCCATCGCGTCGCGAATTTCCAAACGCTCATAAAAACGTGGCCCCCCAATCACGCGATATGGCAGGCCAATCGTCAGGAACCGATCCTCAAACGCGCGCATCTGATGCGAGGCCCGCACCAAGATTGCCATATCATTGAGCGCAAAGGCCCGTCGCCCACGCGTTCCACGCAATGCGGCCTCGGCCTCTTCTCCGACCCAACGCGCCTCTTCCTCGCCGTCCCAGTGGCCGATGAGGTTGACCTTCTCGCCCTCCTCCATCTCGGTCCATAGGGTCTTGCCCAGTCGGCCTTTATTGCCCGCAATCACGCCAGAGGCTGCGGCAAGAATATGCGGAGTTGAGCGGTAATTCTGCTCCAGCCGAATAACGGCGGCACCTTCGAAATCACGTTCAAACCGCAGAATGTTGCCCACTTCGGCACCGCGCCAGCCATAGATCGACTGATCATCATCGCCCACACAGCAAATGTTCCGATGCCCGCCCGCCAAAAGCCGCAGCCACATATACTGCGCCACATTCGTATCTTGGTATTCGTCCACTAAGATATACCGGAAAAAGCGGCGGTATTGTTCCAACACATCTGAATGCGTCTGAAAAATGGTGACGACATGCAAAAGCAGATCACCAAAATCCACTGCGTTAAGCGTAAGAAGGCGGTCCTGATAGGCCCGGTATAGTGCGACACCCTTGCCGTCGTATGCGCTGCTTTCGCTGGCGGGCACCTGATCCGGTGTCCAAGCGCGGTTTTTCCATTGGTCAATGACCCCAGCCAAGGCCCGCGCAGGCCAGCGTTTGTCATCAATCCCTTCGGCAACGATCAACTGCTTGAGCAGACGGATTTGGTCATCCGTATCAAGGATCGTGAAGTTTGACTTCAGGTGCGGGACATTCTGCCCGCCGTCCAAAAGCGGATCATCGCGTTTGATCAACTCTGCATGGCGGCGCAGCAGTTTGACACAAATCGCGTGGAACGTGCCCAGCCACGGCATCCCTTCGACATGACCGGTCAGTTTGCCAACGCGGTCCTTCATCTCTCGGGCGGCCTTGTTGGTGAATGTCACCGCAAGGATTTCATTCGGCCGCGCCTTGGCCGTGTTCAGCAGATGCGCAATCCGTGCCGTAAGTGCCCGCGTTTTGCCGGTACCGGCCCCTGCAAGCATCAAGACCGGACCATCCAACGTCTCAACTGCGCGTCGCTGTTCCGGATTGAGCCCGTCCATGTAGGGCGTGGGGCGTGCGGCCATCGCGCGCGATGAGAGGCTTTCAAAGCCTTCGGAGTCGTCAAAATCCATCATATCGCAAACGTAACGCGTCACATCGAAAAGGCCAAGATGTGTTCTTGATCCGTTCGCGCAATTGGTATGCGCGGCCTACAGGCCCCTAGACTGTGCGCCCCGCCGCCCGTTCCAACGCCGGATATCGCAAACCAAGGGTGATGCCCCGGGCACTGAAAAAGATCATCAGTGCCGCCCACAACCCATGGTTTCCATAGGGCAGCAGCACGTAGACAGCGGCGAAATAGAGCAAAAAGCTGAGCAGCATCATATTCCGCATATCGCGTGACCGGGTCGCACCAATAAAGACCCCGTCGAACATCCACGAGGCACAACCGATCAGTGGCCCGGCAATGACCCATGGCAAATAGCGGCGCGCCTCTGCTTGCACTTCGGGCGATTTCGTCATCACCTCTATCCCCCACGGCCCCATGATCGCAAAAACCACTGCCAAGAGGCTCACGGTAATCACCCCCCAAAAACTGGTCATCAGCGTGGCGCGGCGCACGCGGGCGGGGTTGCCCGCGCCAAAGGCCTTGCCCACCAACGCCTCTGCGGCAAAGGCAAAGCCGTCCATCGCGTAGGAGGTCACAAACAAAAACTGCAACAGGATTTGGTTCGCGGCCAGCGGCACAGTGCCCAACTTTGCCGAATGTACCAGAATGAAGGATGTAAATGCGATTTGCAGCAAGACTGAGCGGATCATGATGTCGGAATTCACCGACGCCATGTTGATCAGCCGCGCCCGGTCAAAGATACGCGCGGGCGTTGCCCACCCCGGCACCCGAAACGCGCCCCGACAAAACCACAAGCCCAGCGCAAGGCCCGACCATTCTGCCATAAATGTCGCCCAAGCCACACCTGGCACCCCAAAGTCGAGCATATAACCCAACCCATAGCTCAGCGCGATGTTGGCCCCATTCATCCAGATTTGCAGCACCATCACCTGATCCGTACGCTCTTGAGCGACCAACCAGCCGGTGATCCCGTAAAGTGCAATGGCCGCAGGCGCAGACCACACGCGGATACCGATATAAGTGCGCGCTAGGGCTTCGACCTCCGGCTCGGCGGGTGAAATAGCGAAGGCACCGGCCATAATCGCCCACTGGGTCGCGATCATAACGACCCCTGCCCCAAAACCGATCAACAGAACCCGCATCAACAGCGCGCCGACTTCAACCCGGTCGCCGGCGCCCACAGCCTGTGCGGCCAACCCCGCTGTGCCCATCCGCAGAAACCCAAATATCCAATAAACAGCGGATAGCGTAATTGCACCGGCGGCCACCGCCGCAATGGGTGCCGCCTGCGCACTTTGACCCACTACGCCTGTGTCCACGATGCCCATCAACGGCACCGTGGCGTTTGAAATCACAATGGGCACCGAAATCTTGAGCACCCGGGCGTGGGTGATCGTATCAGCCATTCCCAACGGTCGGGCGTGTGGGCATCAAGAAGTGCCCGGTGGCTTGGGCGTGCAAACGCTCTCGGTTGTCTTGCCAGCCTTCGACGTGGACACTGGCGTAACGGCGGCCTTTGCGATTGATCCGCGCGCGAGCATAGGCATCACGCGGCAGACCCGAACGCAGATAGTCTACGGTAAAATCAATTGTCTTGGGCAAGCGCGGCAAGGTTTGGGGCGTCAAATCCTGAAGATCGCCGCGCTCCAGGTCATCCCAGATCATGGCCCAAGACAGGGTGATGGTTGCCGTCACCTCTAGGAAGGCCGCGGTAGCCCCACCATGCAGCGCGGGCAACATCATGTTGCCAATCAACTTGTCATCGAAATGCAAGATACCTGTTAGCTCATCGCCGCGACGCTCAAACCCGATACCCATGAATTGGATATAGGGAACACCTTCGATCAAGGCCGCCAACGCAGCATCTCGCCGTTGCTTGACGATTTGAATAGGTTCAGGCCGCTTCATGATTGCATCTCAACGGTAAAGGCCCCGTTGGCCACCGCGACCGGCGTGCTCGCATCATCGTCAAACGCCTCCGCGCGGACAAATGCGACCGAACGCGTAATATGGTGGCAGACCGCGCGCGTCGTGATTGCCTGCCCCGGTGTGGCCGCGCGCATATAATCAATGCGCAAATCCAGTGTTGCCGTGCTGGCCACCGCCTTGGGATGGCACATCACTGCCGCCCCGCCGCAACTGTCCATCAAGGCCGACACAGCCCCGCCGGCGATGACCCCTGTCGCCGGATCCCCCACAAGAGAAGGGTTATAAGGCATCCGCATAACGGCTTGCCCACCCCCGATGTCCGTCATCTCTAGGCCCAGCGCCTTACAATGGGGCAGCGCCTCCATAGAAGCGCGAACGCGTTGGGCTTTTTCATCTGTTGTATCCATGGCTTTGTGTATGCGCCGCACATCGCTGCGGGGCAAGGGTTGGCATTGCGCGCGGATTACGCGCATACTTCGCGCAGGGATTGAGGGAGACTACGATGAGCGAGCGGATCAGCTTCAAAGAGATGTGCGAAAAATTTGATGTAACGCCCCGCACGCTGCGGCATTACGAGTACATCGAGCTGCTGTTTCCCGAAAAAGAAGGCCGCACACGATTTTATGGCGCCCGCGAAGTTGCCCGCATGACCCTGATCCTGCGGGGGCGCAAATTCGGCTTTTCGCTAGAAGAGATTCGTCAGTGGCTTGAACTCTATGATGCCGATCCCGAAGGTCGGACACAAATGATGGCTTGGATTGAGCTGGCAGACAAGCAGCTGCAAGAGCTGACCCTCCGCCGTGCAGAAGTAGATGAAGCCATCGCACAGCTACAGACGCTGCGCGATCACGTGGCTGACACTTTACCAGATTAACGATACGAAATTCGCAAACCTATACGAAAGAGAGCGGATCAATCCGAAAGATGCGCCCTGGACTGGCGATTTTCTGTCACTGGTAGCTGGCTCCTAAAGACGGCTTTAATTAGAGTTATGGCGCTTTAGCGTCGGCTTTTGGGCTACGGGAGTGCGTTTTCGGACCGACCCTTGGTCACTTCAAATGTGACGCGACGTTAGAGTTACGTAAACGTAATATAAACTTGTAGCATAAACTGGAAATTCACATTTCCGGTGCACACACAGCTGCGCAGGAGTTGTGAAAGGTGAAGAAGATGTCTGAAGAAACTATGACCATCCGAGAGATGTGCGATGCATATGATGTGACGCCACGTACTCTTCGGTTCTATGAGGCAAAGGAGCTGTTGAGCCCAATCCGTGAGGGGCAAAAACGACTGTTTACCAAACGCGACCGTGCCCGGCTCAAGTTGATCCTGCGCGGCAAGCGCTTTGGGTTCAGCCTCGAAGAAATCCGCCAGCTTCTGGATCTGTACTATCTCGGTGATGGGCAAGCCACACAATACGCCCGCACCTATGAGATCGGCAAAAGTCGCCTCGATGCGATGATTGTTCAACGTGATGAACTCAATGAGGCGATTGCCGAACTTGAGAGCCAACTGAAATGGGGCGAAAACCTTATCGCCTCCGCGAACACCAACCAAAGAGTCGCCTCGTAACACATACTCTGGGCGACGGCAGGGAGACAGGAAATGCCAGCGTTCAACGCCAACACCAAAGACATGCAATTCGTGCTGCACGAGGTCCTCAAAGCCTCTGAGCAGAACATTCCCGGCTACGACGAAATGGATGTCGATTTCACCGGTGCAGTGTTGGAGGAAGCCGGCAAGATCGCGAGCGATGTCCTGCACCCCCTAAACGAGGTGGGCGACCGCGAGGGGTGTAAGCTAGAAAATGGTGTGGTGCGTACGCCTACCGGCTTTAAGGACGCCTTTGACCAAATGCGCGATGGCGGCTGGACAGCCCTTGATTGCGACCCCGCCTATGGGGGCCAGGGCCTGCCCTATCTGATGCACACCGCGGTTGGTGAAATCATGTCCGCTGCGAACATGGCGTTCAACATGTACCCCGGCCTGACCCACGGCGCCTATTCCGCGATCCACGCTCACGGCTCCGACGCCCAAAAACAGACGTTCCTACCCAAAATGGTGACCTGTGAATGGACCGGCACCATGAACCTGACGGAGCCGCATTGCGGTACGGACCTGGGCCTGATGCGCACCCGCGCAGAACCCCAAGACGACGGCAGCTATAAAATCACTGGGCAAAAGATCTTCATCTCGGCCGGTGACCACGACATGGCGGACAATATCATCCACCTCGTCCTTGCCAAAATTTCTGGCGCCCCCGAAGGCATCAAAGGCGTGTCCCTGTTCATCGTGCCCAAGGTCCTTGTGAACGACGACGGCAGCCTTGGCGCTCGCAATGATCTCTCGGTTGGCAAGATCGAAGAGAAAATGGGCATCCACGGTAACTCAACCTGTGTGATGAACTATGACGGCGCGACCGGCTATCTATTGGGTGAGGCGCATAAAGGCATGCGCGCAATGTTCACAATGATGAACGAGGCGCGCATTGGCGTCGGCCTACAGGGCTATGCCCAGTCTGAAATCGCGTATCAAAATGCCCGCGCCTACGCCCTTGATCGGCTTCAAGGCCGCGACGTGACCGGCACCAAACACCCTGAACTGGCCGCCGATCCGCTGATCGTGCACCCCGACATTCGCCGCAACCTAATGGACCAGAAGTCTTTTGTGGAAGGCGCGCGGGCCTTTGCGTTCTGGGGCGCAAACCTCATCGACCGGGCGCAACGTAACTCAGACGCGGAAGCCGATGGCCTGATTTCCCTGATGACCCCCGTCATCAAAGGATTTCTGACCGATAAGGGCTATGAGATGACCATCAACGCCCAACAGGTTTATGGGGGGCACGGCTACATCGAAGAATGGGGCATGTCCCAGTTTGCGCGCGACGCTCGGATTGCCATGATTTACGAGGGTGCGAATGGGGTGCAGGCGCTGGATCTTGTGGGGCGCAAGCTTGCTCAGGACGGCGGCAAACACGTCATGGGCTTCTTTGAGATGGTTAAAACCTTCTGCAAAGAGAACGACAGCGATGACATGGCCGCCTTTGTCGAACCGCTCAAGAAAGCGTCCAAGGATCTACAGGCTGCCGGCATGTACTTCATGCAAATGGGCATTAAAAATCCCAACAACGCGCTCGCGGGGTCATATGATTTTATGCACATGATGGGGCATGTTTGCCTTGGCCTGATGTGGGCCCGCATGGCACGTGCAGCTCAGGATGCTCTGGCCAACGGCGCCGAGGGTCGTGACTTCTATGACGCAAAACTCGCGACCGCGCGCTATTATATGGCCCGCCAGCTTCCCGCGACCTCAATGCATCTGTCGCGGATCGAAACCGGGGCGGATACCTTGATGGCACTAGACGCCGCCCATTTCTAAGCCAAGAGTGTGTGGCAGGGCCTGCCTCTGCCACACACTTACGGACCACGATTTCAAATGCCACCACCTCCCCGACTGACCCGCCACTTTCCCGCAAAAATGACGGATGCCGGGTACAGACAGCTTCGGGCTTTTGCCGCGGATGCCGGTTTGACCGAGGGTGAGGCGCTGAGTTTTGTGTTCGAAAACCTCTCGGGGCTGCTGGATGACGCCACTCTGATGCATCGCCTCGCTGCCTTCAAAGATCGGCTTCCGCCAGCGGATTAGCACGCTGCCGATGACCCAACTGACCATACGTGGCCATCATACCGTGGGGCGCTAAGCCCGCTGACCCTAATTTGTCGCCTAGCGCGAGAGGCCTCTGGTCCGCGCGTCCGTTGCACAGTACCACATCGAACAACGACAAATCTCAGGGCGGGAGGCTCTATCTAATGACCAAACTCTATTGCTTCGGTGAAAGCGGAAACGCGTATAAGGCGGCGCTAACACTCACGCTGGCCGAGGTTGATTGGACCCCGGTCCATGTTGATTTTTTCAACGGTGGCAGCCGCACCCCTGAGTTTCGCGCCATTAACCCCATGGGTGAGGTCCCAGTTCTACTGGACGGCGATCAAACGATCTCCCAATCCGGCGCAATTCAAACACACGTGACCGAAACGACGGGCAAGCTGATGCCCGCATCGCCCGAGGGTAAACGTGAAGTGCTGCGCTGGCTCCTGTGGGACAATCACAAACTGTCGGGTCAGGCCGGGATGACACGTTTTTTGATGAACTTCCTACCACCAGAAAAACGCCCCCAAGAGGTTATCGGCTTTATGCAGGGGCGCCTCAAGGCGACCTACGGCGTCCTGAATGACCACCTAGAGGGGCGCAATTGGATTGTTGGGGACGAAATCACCATCGCCGACACAGCCTGCTGCGGGTACCTGTTCTACGAAGAGCCCTTTGGCTTTGACCGCTCAGAATGGCCCAACATTGACGCATGGCTGAACCGCATTTCAGCTACATCGGGTTGGAAACATCCATACGATTTGATGGAACGCGCCTACGGTTCGTAACGCCACCGCCTAATCCTTGCCATATTGGCCAGATACCCTGCAGGGCATGTTTAACCGAACAGCCCTTGGGGTTATCTGGCTTTATCAATCCTATGTATCGCCGCGAAAGGGTTTTCGCTGCGCCTACTCCGTTGTGCACGGCGGAACGGGCTGCTCGGGCTACGTCAAGCACACCATCCAAGATGAGGGGTTATGGCAAGGCTGGCCAAAAATCCGCGCCAGATTTGCAGATTGCCAAGCGGCCTACGCAGCAGTCGCATCAACGCCAGTCTCGGAATCAGAGGATGAAGCAAAGCACCGCCGACGCCGCCAAAACCGCAAAGACCTTCGCACTGATTGTTGCTTTTACAGCTGTATGGGCAGTGCCCTACCCTGTCACGGCGCCGCAAATACGACCCGAGACAATGGATCGACCTGCGATCTCAACGTTTGCGATGGCGATTGTGGGTTGGGTGCATGCTCTTGCGACATCAATCCCTGCGGCTAAGCCAGCACCGCGCACAAACCGACCTTACGTTTACGTAAAAAACGCTACGTCATAGACGCAGCGCCCCCTCGCATTGCGCCCCTTGAATTGCCAAACTTCTTAACAACGGGCCTCTTCCCGATTTATAACATCCCGCACCGCAAATATGTCGTGCGCGTCCCGTTGATGCCCGCCTCGGACACAACCCGAGGCAGCCCCCCAAACGTTGCAAAGGAACGCAACCATGTCTGACGCTTATATCTATGACACCGTTCGCACCCCGCGCGGCAAAGGTCGCAAGGACGGCAGCCTGCACGAGGTGACAGCCGTGCGCCTTTCTACCAATGTTCTGAACGCCTTGCGCGAACGCAACGGGTTAGAAGGGCACGCAGTCGAGGACGTGATCTGGGGCAACGCCACACAAGTGATGGAACAGGGCGGCTGCTTGGCGCGGACCGCTGTGTTGGCCTCTGATCTGGATGAACGCATCCCCGGGCTGAGCATCAACCGGTTCTGCGCCTCTGGCATGGAGGCCGTTAACCTCGCTGCGAACCAAATCCGCGGCGGCGCAGGTGACGCCTATATCGCCGGCGGGGTTGAATGCATGAGCCGTGTCGCCATGGGCTCGGACGGGGCGGCGATTGCCGTGGATCCTTCGATCGCGATGGACCAATATTTCGTCCCCCAAGGGATTTCGGCTGATATTATCGCAACGGAATACGGCATCACCCGTGAACAGGCCGACCACCTTGCCGTGACCAGCCAGCAGCGCGCCAAGGCCGCATGGGATGACAATCGTTTCGCCAATTCGGTCGTGCCTGTGCGCGATCAAAACGGCCTCACGATCCTTGATCATGATGAATACATGCGCCCACAAACCGATATGCAATCGCTAGGCAGCCTGAACCCTGCGTTCCAAGCCATGGGTGAGGTCATGCCCGGTTTCGACAAAATCGCGCTGATGAAATACCCCCACCTTGAGCGGATCAACCACATCCACCACGCGGGCAACAGTTCGGGCATTGTTGATGGTGCTGCGGGCGTGTTGGTCGGATCCAAAGCCTTTGGTAAGGCGCACGGCCTCAAACCCCGCGCCGTCATTCGTGCGACAGCTAAGATCGGGCTGGACCCGACGATCATGCTCACCGGGCCGGTCCCGGTGACGGAACACATCCTAAAAACGTCGGGCATGTCGATCGCCGACATCGACCTATTCGAAGTGAATGAGGCGTTCTCCTCTGTGGTGTTGCGGTTCATGCAGGCTTTTGATGTTGATCATGACCGTGTGAACGTAAACGGTGGGGCCATTGCGATGGGTCACCCCCTTGGGGCCACAGGCGCCATTATCATCGGAACGCTTCTGGATGAGCTAGAGCGCAGCGGCAAAAGCACCGGCCTTGCCACCCTTTGCGTGGCCTCCGGCATGGGTGCTGCCACAATTATTGAGCGCATCTAATGCCGCGCGACCTTCACTCGATGACATTCCGCGCAGCCCCCTGCGTTGCATGCCAAAGGATATGCAAATGACTGACTTTACCATGAAAACGGACGCCGAAGGCGTGGCCACGATCACGTGGGACACCCTAGGAAAATCCATGAATGTGATGAACCAACAGGGGTACCTAGACCTTGATGCGTTGATCGATGAGGCGTTGGCCGATGACGCGGTCAAAGGCGTAATCATCACCTCGGGCAAGCCCGGTTCTTTTGCTGGTGGCATGGATTTGAACATCATCGCCACCATGAAAGAAGCCGCAGGCGACGATCCCGCCCGCGGCCTGATGGACGGGCTGATGGCCTGCCACCGCATCCTGCGCAAGATTGAGCGCGCGGGCCAAGACCCCAAGACCAACAAGGGCGGCAAACCGATTGCCTGTTGTTTGCCCGGCACCGCACTTGGCATTGGGCTGGAAATCCCACTGGCCTGCCACCGCATCTTTGCGGCCGACAACCCCAAGGCCAAAATCGGCCTGCCCGAAATCATGGTCGGCATCTTTCCCGGCATGGGCGGCACCACGCGAATGGTGCGCAAAATGGGGGCCATGGCGGCCTCTCCCTTTCTGCTAGAGGGCAAGCTGAGCGACCCGAAAAAAGCCAAAGCTGCTGGTATAGTGGATGAGGTTGTTGCACCTGAGGACCTGCACGCAAAGGCCAAGGAATGGGTCCTATCCGCCCCCAAGATCACCAAGCCATGGGACGAAAAGGGCTACAAAATGCCCGGCGGCGCGCCCTATCATCCGGCTGGTTTCATGACGTTTGTTGGCGCCTCGGCCATGGTGAACGGCAAAACCCAAGGTGTCTATCCTGCTGCCAAGGCACTGCTATCTGCGGTCTACGAAGGCGCAATGGTCGATTTTGACACCGCCCTTCGGATTGAAGCACGCTGGTTCACCAATGTGCTGATGAACCCCTC
>NZ_CEZFMW010000082.1:0-16185 GCF_982993085.1 Thalassobacter sp.
CGGAAGCCCTTCATCTCGATTTCAGGCTGAGCTTCAACGAGCTTTTCGTTCACCTTGGTGTCGAGATCGGCAGCCGGCACGGTGATGGAATAGGCGCGCTTGAGGCCTTCGTTGAGGGTTTCGGTGACCTGCATGTGGGGTTCCCCTTGAGCTGAACGTCCCATTGAACGTCTTGATGCGTGTAAGTCTGCGCCGATGCCATAGCCAAAAGGCCCGCGGCGGCGGCGGGTGTAAATCCAGCGCTTTCTAGGAAGGGTGCGGCCGGGGTGCAAGGGGATTCGCCACTTGTCCCCCTGCGGGAGGCACAAGCACCGCCATATCAATGAAAAAAGGCCGGACCGCGCTCCCGCATGTCCAGCCATTCTGATCTGTTCGAGCCTAATCGTGCCCTAGTAAATGTAGCGGATTTGGTCGGACCAATACCGCTCAATCCGTTTGAGCGTCATGTTGATGTCGAAAACTTTGTCGGCATTGATACCTGTGGCTTCTTCCACGCCGATAGCGTGACGCAGGAACAGGTCTTGGACGACATCAAGGACCTTGCGTCCCTTTTCCGTCAAACGGACCCGGACCGAACGACGATCAATTTCACACCGCTGGTGGTGCATGAAATCATATTCAACGAGCTTCTTGAGGTTATAGGAAACATTAGAGCCTTGGTAATAGCCCCGCGATTTCAGTTCACCTGCGGTGACCTCATTGTCGCCGATGTTGAATAACAAAAGCCCTTGGACCGCGTTGATCTCTAGGATGCCGAGGCGTTCAAACTCATCCTTGATCACATCCAAAAGAAGGCGATGAAGACGTTCGACAAGAGCAAGGGATTCTAGATACCCGGTCCAAATGGCACCGGGGGCGTCGTCGGCATCCTTTTGAAAAAAAGGGACACCGGTAAAGGCTTCAAGTTTACTCATAATAGGGCTCCGCACATCTGCTTTGGCCCAACATACGTGCGGATTTCTCAACATTCGGTTAAAGGCTTTAAGAAATCGTCGAGAATACGTCTCTTGTTGCGCGCAACTTGTGCATGTCAGCCTGTCGCGCATCCTATCGGCACGCAACACGCGCCGATAGAAACCATCTATAACCCGTTGATTTATTGGGCCTGAGCCGCCCTGCGCCCCAGATCAGCGATCAGATCCGCGTAGCGCGCTGGGGGCTCAACCTGCCGCGTCACCCATTGCAGGATGTCGTGGTCGTTTTCGCCCATGACAGCCTCAAACAGGTCCAATTCGGCGTCGCTCATGCCCGCAAGTTCGTCATTTGCGTAACCGCCCAGCACCAAATCCATCTCTTTGATGCCGCGCCGCCATGCCCGGATGCGCATCCGCTTTAACCGCACTTCGCGGCTTTCGGGGCCGGCGCTCGGCTCTGTCAACGGCGCGCTCATTGATCGACCTTTGGGGTCGTCACAAGCACCCGAAGACGTTTTTCCACATGGCCCAGACGCTCTGCCAGATTGTAAGCCTCGGTGCGCAGTTGGCGAATTTCCAGCAACAAGTCGCGGCTGTCAGAGTTCGGATCCGCAGGCTCAACCGGGGCATCAACCCCGTCACCTTCGCCGGTCAGCAACCAAACGATCGACACGTTCAACAGCCCTGCAAGCATTTGCAGGCGGTTTGCGCGCGGCTCCGCAAGATCATTTTCCCAACCGCGCAGGGTCTTGACCTTGACCCCCAAACGCTTGGCCAGTTCTGCTTGGTTCATGCCAGCGGCATCGCGTGCGGCGGCCAGCCGGTCGCCAAAAGTCGCGTTGGCCTCTGAGTACCAGTTCGTTTCTGCTCCATCTTCCATGGGCGTCTCCTTGATCCCGGTCTTGACCCTGCTCGGCCCTAATGTAGGACAGTCTTAACCCTATCGTACACTTCGAGGCGACCATGTCCTTTCTCTCTGCGACACTATCCCGCGTAAAACCTTCGCCCACGATCGCCGTGAGCAACAAAGCCGCCGAAATGCGGGCTGCGGGCGCCGATGTGATCGGCCTTGGCGCAGGCGAGCCGGATTTCGACACCCCCGCGCACATCCGCGCCGCTGGGATCAACGCGATTGAGACGGGCAAAACCCGCTACACCGCCGTGGACGGCATTCCTGAGCTAAAATCCGCCATCTGCGCCAAGTTCAAACGCGACAACGGGCTGGATTACACGCCCGCCCAAGTCACCGTGTCGTCGGGTGGCAAGCAGGTCCTGTACAACGCGCTGATGGCCACGCTGAACCCCGGAGACGAGGTTGTCATCCCTGCCCCTTATTGGGTCAGCTATCCTGACATGGTGCTTTTGGCCGGCGGAACCCCAGTCGCCGTGGAATGTGGCATCGACGTGGGCTTTAAGTTGACGCCCGAGGCGCTAGAGGCCGCGATCACGCCCAACACCAAATGGTTGATCTTTAACTCCCCCTCGAACCCCACAGGCGCGGGCTACACCCGGTCCGAGCTAAAGGGCCTGACGGATGTTCTGATGCGCCACCCCCACGTTTGGGTCATGAGCGACGACATGTATGAACACCTCGTCTACGACGATTTCACCTTTTGCACCCCGGCCGAAGTTGAGCCCGGCCTTTACCCGCGCACCCTAACAACCAACGGTGTGTCCAAGGCCTATTGCATGACCGGGTGGCGCATTGGCTACGCCGCGGGCCCAGTTGAACTGATCGCCGCCATGCGCAAGGTTCAATCGCAAAGCACCTCTAACCCCTGCTCGATCAGCCAGTGGGCTGCGGTTGAGGCCCTGAATGGCCCGCATGATTTCATCGCCGAAAACAACGCGGCCTTTGTGCGGCGACGCGATCTGGTGGTTGAGATGCTGAACAAGGCCGAGGGGCTGACATGCCCAACACCCGATGGCGCCTTTTACGTCTACCCCTCCATCGCGGGGTGCATCGGTAAAACCACCCCCAAGGGCACGCACATCGACACAGATGAGACGTTTGCGACCGCCCTTCTTGAGGAAACCGGTGTGGCGGTCGTGTTCGGCGCGGCGTTCGGTGTCTCTCCGAACTTTCGGGTCAGCTATGCCACTGCCGACGATACCCTGCGCGAGGCGTGTACACGGATCCAGAAATTCTGCGCCAGCCTCAGCTAGTCACACTCTGCGCGGCCCGCATCAACGGGTGGCGCAGGAACCGGCGGGTCATCAACGCGCCCGCCACGCTTAGGCCCACAGCAAGCCCCAGCCACACGCCCGCAGGCCCTAGCCCCAGCGTCAGGCCCAGCACATAGCTGCACGGCACCCCGATGCCCCAATACCCGATCAGCGCAAAGACCATCGGCTTGCGGGTGTCTTGCACCCCGCGCAACAGCCCCAGCGCCATCACCTGTGCTGCATCCGCCACCTGAAACAGGGCCGCAACCATCAACAGCGTGACCCCTAGGCTAAGGATCGCCGGGAACGCTGGGTCCGACGCGTCCACAAAGCCGCGCACCATCACCCCCGGCACCCCAAAGAATGCCGCCACAGTGATGGCCACCACCAAAGTAGCCAAAATCAGCCCCGCCTGTGCCACCTTGCGCAAAGCTGCCCCGTCGCCACGCGCATAGGCCGTGCCCGCACGCACCGTCACGGCGGCTGACAGCCCCAAGTGCACCATAAACGTCGCCGACGTGATCTGAAGTGCGATGCCATGGGCCGCCAATGGCACCGCCCCCAACGTCCCGATGATCAAACCAGAGGCCATGAACAGCCCGCTTTCCGCCAGCAGCGTCAGGGAAATCGGCCAGCCAAGCGCAAAGATTTCGCGCGCCTCAAGCCAATCGGCCCGCCAAAACCGCACAAACACCTCAAACTGTGCCATCGCCGGGCCGCGCATCGCATAGATCGCCAGCACAATTGCCATCACCGCATGCACCGAGAGCGACGCATAAGCCGCCCCCACAAGCCCCAACTCTGGCGCGCCCAGTTTACCGAAAATCAACACCCAGTTGAGAAAGGCATTCACCGCCGCTGCCCCAAGCGTGGCCCATAAAACCACTGCCGTCCGCTCTAGTCCCGCAAGGTGGCTGCGCAGCCCCGCCACGATCATCGCAGGCACCATACCCAGCCCCGCAATGCGCAAATACTCTTGCGCGCCTGCCGCGACGCCTGCGTCCTGCCGAAGCATCAACAAAAGCGGCTCGGCGAAGAAAAAGATCGGATAGGTCAAAAGCGAAAACGCCACTCCCAGCCACAACGTCATCCGGGTGATCCGGCGCACGCGCTGCGGATCATCTTGGGCGGCGGCGACCTTGGGCAAGGCGGCCGCGGAAAAGCCCGAACCGATGATGAACACCGTGAAAAACAGGGTCGACCCCAGCACCGAGGCCGCAAGAGCCGCAATGCTGTACCACCCCAGCATGATCGTATCGACGATCCCTACCGCTGTCTGCGCAAGGTGGCTGCCGATCAGTGGCAGGCCCAGAACCAACGTGCGGCGGACATGCTCCGTGACGCTTTGCGCCTGTGGGTGGGGGGTGGTTTGCTCCATGCCTCGCTCTACGCCCGCCCTGCCCCCTTGGCAATCCATTGACGCGGCGTGGGTAAGGCGTGGGCAAGGGGTGGGCAGTGCACCGCGCCCAACAGCCTTGGGGCCCAACACACTTGGGAGAATGACAATGTGCTGCTACGCTCGCGGTGTATTAAATAAGGGGATTCATATGTCATTGGTAAAAACACTGGCCAAAGTGGCCATCGGCGTGGCCATCGCAAAGGGCGTGAGCGCGGCAACAAAGGGCGGCGGCACCGGCGGAATCGCGGGCATGATGCGCGGCACCGGCGGTGGGGGCGCATTGGGCGATATGATGTCGTCCTTGACCCAAAGCATGCAGGGCGGTGCCGGCGGCGCGGCCCAAGGGCCTCAGGATATGATGGGCAAAATGCAGTCTCAGGGTGCGCAGGCGGGCCAATCCGCAGCGGGTGCCATGGGGGGGCTTGGTGACATGCTGAGCAAAATGGCAGGCGGCACCGCAGCCGCTGGCGCACCCAGTGGCGGATTGCAAAGCTTGCTGGGGCAAATCGGCGGAAGCGGCGGTGGATTGGGCGCAGTCTTGGGTGCAGGCGGTGCGACCGCCGGTGCAGGCGGACTGGGTGCCCTGCTGGGCGGCGCGCTTTTGGCCGACCCCACGCCCCCAGCCCCATCAGACGAAGAAATCGCCCGTGTCATGCTGCGCGCCATGTTGCAGGCCGCAAAATGTGATGGCCGCCTGGATGAGGCCGAGCAGGCCCAAATCACCCAGATGGTCGGGGATGTCAGCCCCGATGAGGCCGAGTTGATCCGCACCGAACTGGCCGCACCCGTGGACATCGAAGGCCTCGCTTCGGAGGTGCCTCAGGGCATGGAACAACAGGCCTATATGATGTCACTGATCGCCATTGATCTCGATAGTCAGGCAGAGGCGAATTACCTGATTGATTTGGCCGGTGCGCTGCGGCTGACCCCTGAACAGGTAGACGCGCTACATACACAAGCCGGTGAGCCAAAGATCACCTAGACCGCTAGGGGCCACGCGCTTTTGAGCGCGTGGCTTATGGGGTGATGTCGCCGTCAGGCGGCCTTTGGGTCAATTGTCTTCGGCATCGTCCGCAGAGCCATCCTTTTCCATCTGCGCCTTCAGGGCCGCGAGGCCTGCAAAAGGTTTGACGGTGTCTTCGGTCAACGGCTCAGCACCGGGAGGTGCCGCAACAAGATCCAGATCCTCAACCCCATCCGCGCGCGGATAGGCGGGCACCAACAGCGCGAGCGCCTCTTCCATCACCGCGCCAACGTCGACAACGGCGGGCAGAGGCTCAACCGTGTCGTCATCGGGCATTTCGGCTTCCGCCTCGGTGACGTCCTGCCAATTGGCAACATAGTGGCGGGCAACTTCATCCTCGATCCGGGTGATCACCGGCTCAAAGCTGACGCGGCAGGGTTGCTCGACCGTGGCGCCCAGTTTGCCCGTCAGCCGCCAATCGGACCCGCGTTGCGGTGTCAGTTCCACGACAAACCGCAGTTTGCGCAGCGCACTCAGCCCAAGCGCCTCAGCGATCGCAGCGCATTGCCCGGCGTTGGGTTCCAATACCACGCGCGTTGTCTTGCGTTGTGCCAAGTCGGCCAACCGCACGGGGCGCGGCACCGTCGCCGTCACGTCGCCATCACTGTTCAGATCGTTCATCGCGCTCTCCTTCAACCAAGCCACGGGCGTTGGGTGCGGGCACTGCCCGACGCTCCCCTGTTGCGCCGCCTTGTCAGACAAGGTAATCGAGTAGAACGACCCGCCAGATATGGCAAGAGCAGCAACAAGAGGCCGTGCATGTCCAACCTGCCCTCCCCGTCCATGGGCACCATGACGCGGGCCATCGCAATCGCCTGCCTGTGTGTAATGATCTCGGCCTGCACTGCGCAGTTCCAAAACCACGGCTACACCCCATCTGATGATGATCTATCCGCCGTTTTGGTCGGTATCGACACCCGCGACAGCGTGTCAGAGACCGTTGGCCGCCCGACATCCTCAGGCGTTTTGCAAGACCGTGCTTGGTATTACGTGGGCAGCCGCGTGCGCACATGGGCGTTTACCGCGCCCGAAACCATCGAGAGGGAGATCGTCGCGATTTCTTTCGCCGACGATGGCACTGTGGCCAACATCGAACGCTTCGGCCTAGAGGATGGTCAGGTTGTAGCTCTTTCGCGTCGGATCACCGAAACGTCGATCCGCGAATTCGGCCTGATCCAAAACATCTTGCGCAACTTTGGCCGCATCGATGTGGGTGAACAGTTGTCCCAGCAATAGCCACAGCGTCGGCGCGCCCCCCAAGGCGCGCCTTTTGGTTTAGTCCTCCGCTTCGAACGTCATCGCAACGCCATTGATGCAATACCGCAGGCCCGTCGGCTGCGGCCCATCCGGAAACACATGGCCCAAATGCGCATCACAGCGGTTACAATGCACTTCCGTGCGACGCATAAACCACGAATTATCCACGCTTTCGCCAACCAGTTCTGTGTCTAAGGGCTGAAAAAACGACGGCCAGCCCGTGCCGCTTTCGAACTTATGGGCCTGATCGAACAGCGGCGCGTCACAACACACACAGCGAAAGGTGCCCGGCTCTTTGGGGAAATCATCATGGGTGCCCGCCCGCTCGGTCCCGTGCTTGCGGGTGATCTTGAACGCCTCTGCACTCAACTGCGCGCGCCATTCCTCGTCAGATTTGACAATTTTGTCCATCTTGGGATGTTCCTTGTGCTCAAAACCCGTTTGTCATGGCCATGATACAGATTGCATCTAGCCCTGCGTGCAGAAATAGGCGTCACTAGGGCGGGCGCAAGGGCCTGCCGTGCATGCACCTTGGGCGCGGCTTCACAATCGGGTGGCCCCGAACCGAAAACCAAGACAGAAACAGGCGATGGCTCAGAAAGATTTCCTCCTCGACAAAGGCCGGTATCGCGCGCGCGTTGCGCGTACCGACGCAGAGTTGGCGCAATGCCACGCCCTGCGCAGTGCCGTGTTTCGGGGCGGTGCGCCGGATGTTGACGCGTTTGATGAACGATGCCTGCATGTCATGGTACATGACGGGCAAACCAATGGGTTGGTGTGCTGTTTTCGGGTAATGCGACTGACCAGCGGCGCGGCCATCGGCCAAAGCTATGCGGCGCAATTCTATGCCCTAGACGCGCTGGAACACTTTGACGGCCCGATGTTTGAAATGGGCCGGTTTTGCATCGTGCCCCACACCTCAGACCCTGATATTCTGCGCGTGGCGTGGGGGGCGATGACCCGGTTGGTGGATGAGGCTGAGGTCAAATTGCTGTTTGGGTGTTCCTCGTTTGCGGGCACGCGGGCCGAGACCTATTTGGACACCTTCGCCCTGCTACAACAGCGCCACCTCGCACCTCTTCGGTGGCGGCCCCGGATCAAAGCGCCCTCAGTTGTGCGCCTTGGTGACAGCGGGCCCAACCCGGACCCCAAACGCGGCATGGCCAATATGCCCCCGCTTCTGCGCACCTACCTGATGATGGGGGGCTGGGTGTCGGACCACGCCGTGATTGATGCCGACCTTGGTACATTGCATGTGTTTACCGGCCTCGAAATCGCGGCCATCCCACCCGCGCGCAAACGCCTTTTGCGGGCTGTCGCGGGCTGATCGCCAGTTAAACGCACCGCTAAACGCGCAAAAAACCCAACGCACCGCTTGACCCGCCTGCCCCCCTCGCTTAGCGCGGGCACATGGCTCGTATCCCCCTTCTTCAACTGTCCGATATCTCGCTCACCTTTGGTGGCGCGCCCCTGTTCAAAGACCTCGATCTGGTCGTGCATCCCGGTGACCGGGTGGCACTGGTCGGGCGCAATGGATCGGGCAAATCCACCCTGATGAAAGTCATGGCCAACTTGGTTGAGCCGGACACAGGGTCGCGCGTTTTGGCGCCCGCCACCTCGACCGGTTACATGGAACAAGACCCCGACCTAAGCGGGTTTGAAACCTTGGGCGATTTTGCACGCAGCGGATTGGACCCTGCTGAATCCTACCGCGTCGATATGGTGGCAGAGGGGCTCAAGATGAACCCTGATATGGCCACCCATAGCGCCTCGGGCGGGGAACGGCGCAGGGCGGCACTGGTCAAACTGTTGGCCGAAGCCCCCGAACTAATGCTGCTCGATGAGCCGACCAACCACCTCGACATCGAAGCCATCGCATGGCTGGAGGCCGAGCTAAGCCAAACCCGCGCCGCGTTCGTGTTGATCTCGCACGACCGGGCATTTTTGAATGCGCTGACCCGCGCGACCCTATGGGTCGACCGTGGCCAAACCCGCCGTCAGGAAAAGGGTTTTGCCCATTTTGAGGCGTGGCGCGACAAAACATGGGAAGAAGAAGATGTTGCGCGCCACAAGTTGGACCGCAAAATCAAGGCCGAGGCCCGTTGGGCCGTTGAGGGCATTTCAGCTCGACGCAAGCGTAACATGGGCCGGGTGCGCGCCTTGGGCGATCTGCGCCAAGAACGCTCGGATATGATCCGCCGCCAAGGTGCGGCAGCACTTGAGCTAGAGAGCGGAAAAGCCTCTGGCAAGCGCGTGATCGAGGCCAAAGAACTGGAAAAAAGCTTTGGCGACAAGGTGATCCTGCGGCCCTTTGATCTGCGTATCATGCGCGGGGATCGTGTGGCTTTTGTGGGCCCCAACGGGGTTGGTAAAACAAGCGTTCTCAAGATGTTGCTAGGTGAAGTGGAACCGGATGCAGGCACCGTCACCCACGGCATTGGCCTTGAGATAGCGGTGTTCGACCAAAGCCGCGCTGCCCTAGACCCAGAGGCAACCCTATGGGATAGCCTGACGCTGGACCCCCTACTGGGCGTAAGCGGCAATTCGGATCAGGTGATGGTGCGCGGGACCGCGCGGCACGTGGCTGGGTACCTCAAGGATTTCTTGTTTGACGAACGCAGCCTACGCGCGCCGGTTAAGTCGCTAAGCGGTGGGGAGAAGGCCCGGCTTTTGCTGGCGCGGATCATGGCCCTGCCCTCAAACGTGCTGGTACTGGACGAACCGACCAACGATCTGGACGTCGAAACGCTTGACCTGCTCCAAGACGTTTTGGGCGAATACGACGGCACTGTTTTGCTGGTCAGTCACGACCGTGACTTTTTGGACCGCGTCGCCTCAACCACCATCGCGATGGAAGGCGACGGCCGCGCCGTAGCCTATGCGGGCGGCTGGTCGGACTACCAAGCGCAGCGCGCCAAGGTCGCAGCAGAAGCTGCATCCAAAGCCAAGGCCGCCGCCCCAAAACCTGCGGGGAGCAAACTCGCCGGCAAGCCAGCAGCCGCAGAGCCCAAACAAGGCCTCAGCTATACTGAACGGCACCGGCTCGACGCGCTGCCCGCTGAAATGGAGCGGATCTCCGCCGAAATCGCCAAGCTTGAGGAGTTGCTCTCGGACGCGGAACTGTTCACCCGCGAACCGGTAAAGTTCCAAAAAGCGACCGATGCGCTTGTGGCCCGCCACACGAAATTGTCGGACTGCGAAGAAGAGTGGCTGGCGCTGGAAGAAAAAGCCGAAGGCTAGGATCAGGTTGGGCGGCAGGTCAGTTCTCGCATGAAGCAGACCGCGTCAAACAGTTCCGAAAATGCGCGCGCGCCGTCCTGAACGCCGCCGTTGAACAGTGCCACCAAGGTGAATCCGTCCGACAACACGAACACGGCCGAGAAGATACCGGGCAAGTGGCCAAAGTGCGTCAGGTGCGGGCCCTGCGGCCCGGGCCACACCCGCCATCCCAACGCGTAATAGCTGCCGTCTGCGCCCTCGGGCGCGGGGCTGGTTTGTGCCATTTGGGATTGCACGGCGAACCGCCAGTAGGCCACTGCGGTACTGGCCGCCCCCCCGGCACCGGCCAATAGACTGGGGTCGTTATGCAGCGTTTCGGTCGTCGCAAGTGGCACCCATTTTGCGCCATCGAACAGCCAATGCGGCTGCGTGACTGCGTCGAAATTAACCCCCTGAGCGGCCTGCGCCACGCTCTGTTGTAGGTCGTGATCTTTGGCGGCCAGCAGCTCAGACAGCAGGCAATAACCGATGTTTGCATAATGCTCGGACGTGCCCGGCGCGTGGTCCAACGGGCGGCTGGCCCATGTGAGCCGCGCGAGTTCGGGGCATGGCATGTCCTGCGTGCTGCCCACGCGTTCGGGTGCAAAGACCGGATCAAAGCTTGCCCGCCAATCAAAGCCCGCACGGTGCGACAGGATATGGCGAGGCGTGATGTTCAGCGCGCGCGGATCAAAGGGAGGCGGCAAATCCATTTGTGCCGCGAGCGGTGTGTCCAACTCAATCACGCCGGCCTCAGCCAGTGACAGCACCGCGGCGGCGGTCATCGGCTTGGTCAGTGAGGCGATGTGTAGGCGCGCGTTGGCATCCATCGCCGTGCGCGTCGCGGGGTCTGCGTAGCCAAGACCATAGACCGAAGGCCGCCCCCCGCGCGGGCCGTAGGCGATCACCCCGCCGGGCAGGCTATGGGCAATGCGGAACGCGTCGAGCAGTTCTGGCAACGGGTCGCGCAGGCTGCGGGTGTTCAAGAACAACGCGGCGGCGACAGTGACGCAGATGGCGACAAATAGGAGTAGGATTTTGGGCATGGTGACCTCTGTCCCCTTTCCTTCATCTTGGCGCAGTCGAACCGTTGCGGCAAGTATGGAGGGGTCGGGACCGGTTCGGCGCAGGCGGCTAGGCCTCCGGCGAGTGGGGCCTATGGGCGCTGGGTGTTGGGTTGTCCCGGATAAGCGCGGGCTTCAGACCGCGATTAGTTGCCGCTGTGCGGAGAGGGTTGCGGCCGATCCGAGGATTTGAGGGGCGGAGCCCCGGAAGCGCGGTTGGTCTGGGTGTTGGCTTTTCTTCATCAGTTAAAGAATTTCAAAACCGTGTTATCGGGATGTTTTATTCAAGCAAGACCTATTGCAGCACTCAATGCTGCTAAAATGGTAGCGTTTCCTGAAAACTTTTTAAATGTTCGCTTCAGCTTCAGCTTACTAACAGCTGGTTCGAAGCGCTGGAAAACCTGTTCTCGAACGATTTGACGCAATTCATCTCCTTCAGGTAGCGTAGTACTAGACCACGCGTCCGCCGCTACCTTCGACAAATTCACTACAAGCTTGGAAAGCTCCTCCGATCCCATACCGTTGAGTTCAAATATAATCCAGTGCTCAGAGGAGAATGAAGGGAAGAAGATGAGAGCGGGCATTCTCCAGTGCTCGCCTTCCAAAAAATGCTCGCCAAAATCAACTACGAGCTCAGTTTTCAAAGCTGATATGTCCTTATATTCACTTCCATTTCCATACAGACTGTCCGCTGATGTCATAAGGCCAAGAACATTTGTATCGGGGCGTTGCTTTAACCCTTTTACTTTTTTTGTGTTCTTGATTTTCACTTTTTTTGGCGCGCTCTCAAAGTGGATCAAGTTTATCTTTTCACCTGTCAACGAATCGAGCGCCGGGTTTGCACGCTTAAGATAGTCCGAGAGCTCTTGGTTTACATCAGGGTGATAAAGAAGGACGCCCAAGATAGCCTCCAGAGACTCCATTTCTGAGATTTTTTTCTATTGAGCATTGAGACTTCCCAACTAAATCTATCTCAGGATCCCTTCTAAGATTGATCCCAATCATTCAAACATCCAACTCCTCCACAAACCTCGCGTTCTGTTGGATATATTCAAAGCGTTTTTCCGGCTTCTTCCCCATCAGCCGCTCAACCAGATCGCCGGTTTCGCCCGGCATGTCCTCATCCACCGTCACGCGGATCAATTTCCGGGTCGCGGGGTTCATTGTGGTGTCTTTCAGGTCTTTGGCGTCCATCTCACCCAAGCCCTTAAACCGGGAGACGTCGATTTTGCCTTTGCCGCCCACGCCTTTTTCCATCCACGCGTCGCGTTCCGCTTCGTCCAAGCAATAGACCCGCTTGGCCCCTTGGGTCAGGCGGAACAGCGGGGGGCAGGCCAGATAGAGGTGGCCCGTGTCGATCATCGGGCGCATTTGCGTAAAGAAGAACGTCATCAGCAGTGACGCAATGTGGGCGCCGTCGACGTCCGCATCGGTCATGATGATGATCTTGTCATAGCGCAGGTCTTCGACGTTGAACTTGCTGCCCAGCCCCACGCCCAGCGCCTGTGTCAGGTCCGAGATTTCGGCGTTTGAGGTCAGCTTGTTCGACGCGGCCCCGAGCACGTTGAGGATTTTGCCGCGCAGGGGCAACAACGCTTGGGTTTTGCGATCGCGCGCCATTTTGGCCGAGCCACCCGCCGAGTCGCCCTCCACGATGAACAGCTCCGTGCCCTCGCGGTTGGCGTTTGAGCAATCGACCAATTTGCCCGGCAGGCGCAGGCGTTTGGTTGCGGATTTACGGGCCGTTTCCTTTTCCTGCCGCCGCTTAAGCCGCTCTTCGGCGCGCAGCACGAGGAAATCGAGGATCGCGCCCGCCGCCTTGGTGTCCGCCGCGAGCCAGTTGTCAAAGTGATCGCGGACAGCGTTTTCGGTCATCCGGCCAGCTTCGGTCGTGGCAAGGCGATCCTTGGTTTGGCCCACGAACTCAGGCTCTGCGATGAAACAGCTAACCAAGGCGCAGCCGCCCGTTGTCAGGTCGTCGCGCGTGATGGACGCGGCCTTCTTGTTGTTCGACAACTCACCATAGGCTTTGATCCCCTTGAGGATCGCAGCCCAAAAGCCTGCCTCATGGGTGCCGCCCTCGGGCGTGGGCACGGTGTTACAGTAGGACTGGATGAAGCCATCGCGCGAAGGGGTCCAGTTGATCGCCCACTCGACCTTGCCGGGTTGGCCGAATTTCTCATTGAAATCGACGGTGCCCGCAAAGGGCGTATCAGCATAGGTCGCCGCCGTGCCAAGCGTTTCGCGCAGGTAGTCCGCCAAACCGCCGGGAAAGTGAAAAACCGCCTCGGTCGGGGTTTCGCCATCGTCAATCGCAGATTTCCAGCGGATTTCAACGCCCGAGAACAGATAGGCCTTGGAACGGATGGATTTGAACAGACGCGCCGGTTTGAACCTGTGGGCGCCGAAAATCTGTGCATCCGCGTGAAAGGTCACTTGGGTGCCGCGCCGGTTGGGCGCCGCGCCGATTTTCTCAACCGGGCCTTGCGGGATGCCGCGGGAAAAGCGTTGCTCCCACAACTCACGGTCACGGGCGACTTGGACAACCATCAGGTCCGACAGCGCGTTCACAACCGAGGCCCCCACCCCGTGCAAACCGCCCGACGTCTGATAGGCCTTGCCCGAGAATTTGCCGCCCGCGTGCAGGGTGCACAAGATCACCTCAAGCGCGGATTTATCCGGGAACTTGGGGTGCGGGTCGATCGGAATGCCGCGCCCGTTGTCCTTGATCGTGACGGAGTAATCGGCCTGCAGTTCGACCTCGATACGGTTGGCGTGGCCTGCGACCGCCTCATCCATCGAGTTGTCGAGGACTTCCGCCACAAGGTGGTGCAACGCGCGTTCATCGGTGCCGCCAATATACATACCGGGGCGTTTGCGGACGGGCTCTAGCCCCTCAAGGACTTCGATGGAGTTCGCGTCATATGTGTCGGCATTTGCGCCTGAGAGAAGGTCATCGGCCATGGAGGTACTGCTTCTTGTATGAGGTTTGGCCCAGTATGGCCCATGTTGGGGCGCGGGGAAAGATGGTGCGGTGCGACGGGTGTGCCGATGGCGTGGTTTTCTGGAGCGAATGACCCAACGTGCCGACTGAACAGCCGTGTGCATTTATCATTGACCCAAGCGGTTTGGGCTGTAGCTGTGTGGCAAAGACGCAAACCGGACCCGACTGATGCTCAATACCGACCACATCCCTGCCCCGAACGCACGCCTAAAGGACGCTGCAAACTGGCGATACCTGCTCAAGGAATTCTATGAGATGTATCGTCATCTGCCCTCGGGCGGGTCGGACCGTATCCGCGCGCATCTGCGCAACGCGCGTGAAGCGATCAGCCGAGTGCAAAAAGCCAACCCCGAGATGTCCTTTGATGCGCCTAGCAGTTTGCCGGTCACGGATCATCTGGGGCGCGCGCTGGATGAGGGCCGTCAGGACCGCATGGCCCCTGTGGTGCGCACCCTAGAACGCGTCGCGCCCGAACTCAGCTGGCGCTATGGCTACGAAAAGGTTCCGCGCGGACTGGCGCGCAGCTATGGCTACGCGGAAATCGCAGGGCCAAACGGGCCGATTGTCACCGATGAAATCATCCTCGGGATCGTTCTATTCGCGCCCGATTGCACCTATCCTGCCCATGCGCACAAAGGCATCACCGAAAGTTACATTTGCCTCAGCGGCGCGGTGTCCGAAAACCACCAAGGCGTGTATGCGGCGGGCTCGCTGATCCATAACCCCCCAGAGCATTTGCATCGGATCACGGTAGGACGCGATGAACCTGCGCTGTTGGCCTATGCATGGTGCGGCTCGCGTGAGGATTTGGCCGGGCAAAAGATGAACTTTTCGCGCCCACGGGGGGCAAAGGCCTAGCGCACGGATATCTGAGCCGTTTGACATAGCGCAAAGCGCTTAGCCCCGTAATCGTGTCACACCTGCATCGCACATGACGACAGGAGACACTGATGGACGGCACCCCCTCCGCCCCTGCACCCGGCACGTTCCCCACCGTGACCGCTGACAAAATCCGTGAGGCGTTCGAGACCGGCAAATATCCCTACAGCCACAAAATCGCGCGCAGAACCTATGAGGCCGAGAAGGCCGCGCTTCAGGCTGAACTCCTGAAGGTGCAACTTTGGGCGGCGGAAACGGGTCAGAAGTTTGTGATGCTGTTTGAAGGCCGGGATGCGGCGGGCAAAGGTGGAACGATCAAGCGGTTCACCGAACACCTCAACCCGCGCTCTGCGCGTGTCGTCGCCCTGAACAAACCCACCGATCGGGAACGCGGGCAGTGGTACTATCAACGCTATGTGCATCACCTGCCGACTGACGGTGAAATGGTTCTATATGACCGGTCGTGGTACAACCGCGCCGGGGTTGAACGGGTCATGGGGTTTTGCACGCCCGCCGAATACCTCGAATTCATGCGCCAAACCCCAGAGCTGGAAAGGATGCTGACCCGGTCGGGCATTCGGCTTTACAAGTATTGGTTCTCAGTCACGCAGGCCGAACAAAAGCGCCGCTTTGAAAGCCGGGAAACAGACCCTTTGAAACGCTGGAAGCTCTCGCCTATCGACAAGGCATCCCTAGGCAAGTGGGACGATTACACCGAAGCCAAAGAAGCGATGTTCTTTTACACCGACACCGCAGATGCACCTTGGACGATTGTCAAATCCAACGACAAAAAGCGTGCGCGGCTGAACTGTATGCGCCATTTCCTCAGCACCCTCGACTACCCCGACAAGGACACTGACGTGGCCACCCCGCCTGATCCGCTGATCGTGGGACACGCCAGCCACGTGATCCAAAAGTCTGATCATTTGCTTGCCGCGCGTCTGACAAATTAGACGCGCCGCCGCGCGGGCCGGTTGAGGAGAGCCGCCCGCGCGTTTTGTTGATCCCAGTTAAGACGAAACGCCAAGGCATTTGATCTTGGCCCTTGTAGTTGCTATTTCACAGACACGATCCGCACCCCAGATCCGGCCCCTGCCCCACGGGTTTTGCCCAAATGAGCCGGGCGGTCTGGCCCACATCGCCGGACGTTGCAGGAAAGCTTGGGTTTGTTGGTAGTTCTCCCTTGCAACACACCTCGATTCACCCTATCGGTGCGCCCT
>NZ_CEZFMW010000083.1:0-16102 GCF_982993085.1 Thalassobacter sp.
AGCTTTCGGCCCGGGTCATGGCGACGTACAGCAGGCGGTCTTTTTCGTCCTGCTGCGCCATGGCCTTCGCCTCGACTTGCTCGGCCAGTTCAGGCGGGGTGAGGGACGCGCCGGGTTTCCAAGCGAGCAGATCGTCCGGCCCTTCCACAAAGCGGGGCGCGCCTTGGGCTTTGATGAACTGGCACTCCGGCAGGATCACTACAGGGCTTTCAAGCCCCTTGGCCCCATGCACCGACATAATCCGGATCAGGCCCGCGCGGGCATCCATCTGCCGCTTGATTTTGATCTCTTCGGCGTCGAGCCATGTCAAAAATCCAGTCAGGCTGGGCACATCGTTTTGCTCATAGGTCAGAGCCTGCTGGAGCAATGCATCCAGCGCTTCGATGCATTCATCGCCCAATCGTGCTCGAAACCTGCGCCGTCCGCCCATGCGCGTCAGCACGCGTTCAAGCAATTCGTAAGGGCGCAGAAAATCTGCAACACGCAGCAGTTCCTGAAGCTCTGTCACGGTGTTTTCTGGCGTGCCACGGCGGCGCAGTGACTCCCACAAGTATGCTTTGCCGCGCGGATGCGCGAGGCGGAAAAGATCATCCTCAGACCAGCCAAACAGCGGCGAGCGAAGGACAGCAGCAAGAGAGAGATCATCCTCGGGCGTCGCGAGAAACGACAAGAGCGCGGTTAAATCCTTGACCGCCATTTCCCCCGAAATCCGCAATACATCCGCCCCCGCAAGCGGCAGGTTCCGAGCTTTGCATTTCTCAAGGATCAGGTTGAACAGTTCCTTGCGGCGTTGCAGCAGAATAACGATATCGCCGGGCTGAACGGGTCTGCGTTCCTTGCCTACGGTAATCAGGGTGCGATCGCTCAGCATTTGCTCAATCTGTGCGGCGACCCTTTCGGCCATCAGCACCTTTGGGTCGTTGCGGGCGGGGCGGTCCACGGGGTCAAACCATGCGCGATCAGGATCGGCTTCGCCCAGCGACGGGATCACAGGCCACAGGTCTACGCGGCCGGGCTTGTCCTCAAAAAAGGCGGTGTGCAGCACCTTGGCCCCGGTGCCGGGTGCGCGGCCATCGCCGCAGGTTGCGTCCACAAGGTTCAGAATTGTGGGCGCTGAGCGAAAAGAATACTGCAACTCACGCGACTGGAAGGGTGCATCAACCGCCGCCAAACGCTCGGCGAATGTTTCCCGCATCTCGTCGAACTTTTCGGGGGCCGCCCCTTGGAATGAGTAGATGGATTGCTTTTTGTCACCCACCACGAACAGCGTACGGGCCACATCCGATCTTGCGCCTTCGCCACTGGCGAATTCGGCGGCCAAGGCGGTGATCACATCCCACTGCACGGGCGAGGTATCTTGGGCCTCATCCACCAAAATGTGGTCGATCCCACCGTCGAGTTTGAAGAGCACCCATTGCGCCACATCCGAGCGGGACAAAAGTGCGCGTGTTTTCTGGATCAGGTCGTCAAAATCCAGCCAGCCGCGTGCGGCCTTTCGGTCCTCAATCCGGGCAAGATAAGGCGCGGCAAAGGCATGAAGAGCCGCCGTTTGGGCCGCCGCTGCCTGTCTGCCACGCCGTTCATGGGCCGCACGTGCGACCTCCTTGAGGTCTTCGATCATGTCGGGATCAAGCTTCTTGAGCACAGGCGCTGTGACTGGATTTTTGCGCAGCTCAAACTTGCCCGTCAGGAATGTATTTAGAAACGCCTCAAACACTTCCTGCGAAGCGTTGTTCAAATCAAGCGGGGCAAGCCGTTCCGCCAAGCTGATCATTGTCTTGCTGTCAACGCCTTGCAAGGCGCCGCGCATCTCTTTGAAATCGTGCAGAACCTCGGGCGTCAGCGCCTGGGCCATGACGTCGTCGGCCTCATCTAAACCGAAGGCCGCAAAAATATCGGCGCGGGATCGGGGGCGGGCAAAATGATCGCGTGATTTGATGATCTGGGCGCAGAATTTCTCGGCGTCTTGGTCGGTCAAATGCTGGGCGACGTCGTCGAATAACGCGGTGCCTTCAGGGGTGGCGACCAGTTCTTCTAGGGTTTCCGCTGCCAACAGGGTGCCCGCGCGGTCGTCCATTTCTGAGAATTGGGGCGAGACACCCGCCTCAAGCGGAAACCGCCGCAGGAGCGAGGCGCAAAACGCGTGGATCGTTTGAATTTTGAGGCCGCCCGGAGTTTCAATCGCACGCGCAAACAGGGTGCGGGCGTGGTCCAGCGGGACCTCAGAGCTGTCTGGCACACCCATTTCGGATAACTCGGCGCGTAGCTCCGCGTCCTCCATCATCGCCCAGGCTCCTAGCTGTGCGAACAGACGGTTTTGCATCTCACCGGCGGCGGCTTTTGTGTAGGTCAGGCACAGGATACGTTCAGGCGGGGTACCCTCTAGCAACAGCCACGCCACACGGTTTGTCAGAACGCGTGTTTTGCCAGAGCCTGCGTTGGCGGATAGCCACGTGGATGTTGCGGGGTTGGCCGCAGCGATTTGCGCGGCAGAGGCGGGGTGGGTCATGGCGCGTTCTCCTCCCGGCCTACTCTGATCAGTGTGGCGGGGGCGGTATCGTCCCATTCGCCCCGGCGGGCCAGATGCGCATAGTCGCTTTCGTAGGTTACGCCTTCCATTGCGCGGTGCGACGTGTACCCTTGATCGGGGCTGTCATAGCTGCGGATCAGGCGGATCAACCCGGCCCGTGTCTCAGGCAGCAGCGGCATCTGCGTATCATCGATGATGGGGTTCATATCGACCTCAAGGTCTTTGGCGGCAGAGCCAAGCCCTATGTATGTCATGCCTGCAACGTCCCGCACCCCGAGGGTTTTGAAGCCGCCACCCTCAACGATCAACGCCTCAAGCGGCATCTGCCGATCAAAGAATGTTTGCACCTTTGCCGACGGAATTTGACCGGTTTTATAGTCGTAAATCCACACGCGCCCGTCCGGGAGGGTGTCGATCCGATCTGCTTCTGCTGACAGGGTAAAGTCGATTTCGGGCAGGGTGATCCGGCCCCGTTCCTCAGTCAGTGCTGGGGTGGCATGGGCTCTGCGTTCGGCTTCACGCGCCAAGAATTGAGGCGCGATCCGCATAAGTTTGGCCCGCCACAGGCGACGGGCTGCGGGCCACGGCGCTTGCTCGGTCAGGGTGTCTGTTAGGATGTCTTCAAATAGGGGCAGCGGGTCTGCGGGCAAACTGTCTAGGGTGGCGGCGGTAAACCGATCCATTACGGCATGGATGATCGTGCCGCGCAGCGGGGCATCTGGCGTTTGGCGCAGCGGATCAAGAGCCCGAAGGTTCAGCACGTTGGCGGCGTAAATCGCATATGGGTCGCGGATCAGCGTCTGGATACGGGTCACGGATAACTGACGCGGTCGAGCAGCCACGACGGGGGCTGGGGCCGGCCGCGGCGCGCGCGGTATGATGGTGTCTGGTCGATCGAGCGCCTCTGCCTGAAGTATCCACGGCGCGGCGCGTGCGGTCATCGCCTTTAGCGCATCGGGCCCTTCTGGTGCCAATCCGCGCAAAAGGTTGGTCAACCTGTTCAACCAGCGGGAGGGCACGGTTTCCGCTTCGGCGTCGCGCAAAGATCGCGTGAGCCAGACTTGCTTGCCAGCGATGGCCTGTTGAAAATCATGGGCAGAAAGGCCGATGCGCCGATCTGGCGTGCGCAGTCCTGCATCCATGCGCATTTTGCGGTTCATCCAAGGGTCCGGCGTCGGCAAGTCGGGCCAGACGCCATCGTTCAGCCCGGCCAAGATTACCAGATCGGCACCTTGGACTCGTGCCTCCATCGCGCCCCAGATCATAACATTGCCGTGGCCTGTAAAGGGTTCGCGCACCTCACCACCTTGTAGCACGGTCGACAGGATCGTGCCGTATTCCGCAAGGGTCATCTCTTGACCATCCGTGCCTGCGTCGGTGCGCAGGGCTGCGATGGTTGCAGCGGCCTCAATCCCGGGGGCTTTTTCCCACAGCTCGCCAGCGCCTGCTGCGTCAGGCCCCGCGCACAGGCGTTCACACAGCGCGATATGCGTACTTAGATGGTCCGCAAGGGGGCGATCCGGGGCTTCGGAGGCGCATACATCCAAAAGATCGCATAACCATGCGACCCATGTTTGCAAAGTCTCTGGCAAAGGGGCGGGGCGATCCGTCAGCCATTGGGTGACAGTGGTGCGATCAGGAAAGGGGCAGCCCCGTCGCAGCAAGTCGAGTTCCAGATTACGGGTGAACAACAGGTGTTGGCCCCGGTCATCGCGCCCCGAGTGGGTCAGCGGATGTTTTAGCAGCGCAAGCAGCCGCTCCGGCGTCACGGGGCGGCCCATCATTTGTGCAACCATGCGCAACAAACGGCCCGGTGCGCTGAGGCCCAATGGCGCGCCTGCGCTGTCATCGGGGGTGATGCCCCATCGGTTCAGCGCGGATGTGACCTGCCGCGTCAGCACCCGGTCCGGCGAAATCAAGGCCGCGCGGGTGCCGTCCTCAACCGCTTGGCGCAGTCGAAGGGCGATGGTGATGGCCTCTGTGCGTGGGGTGCGCGCCTCTAGCAGGGTCATGCCATCGGTGGCGGCAGCAAGGTCTGGGCGCAGGGCGGGCCCTTCGGCGCGCCATTGGTCTGTCACGGGCGCTGGCCGCAGGGCGAGCGACAAAAGTCGCGTACGCTCCGGCGCATTGGGGCTGTGCGTGGACCATTGCGGCAGTTGGGCGGGATCAATGCCAACCCCGTCACACAGGGCCGCGTAGCGAAACTGTGGATGATCTTCCGAGCCTTGCGCCACAAGGCTTTGCCACAGTGTGGGTGAGAGGGTTTGATCTACACCCGGTAGGATCAGCGCCCCTTGGGGCAGGCTTGCGATCCGTTCCATCAGGCGCAACGTGGGGCCGCGCGACCCGGTTGAGCCGGCCACAAGGATTGGATCCTGCGGAGGGCGCGTATCCCAGCGTGCGAAAAGTGCGTCGAGTGCGGCTGCTTGGCGGGCCTCGGCGGTGATCAATTCTGGGTGCGTACCATCAAGCGCGAGGTAGCGCGTGACGATGTCAAGAAAGGTGAGCGAGCGTTCCCAGTGGGCCGACAGCGTCCCGGTCTCAATCGCCTTAAGGGCCGATGTGGGTACGCGTTCTTCCTGCATCTCACCCAACAAATCGCACAGGCTACCCGCAAGGTCGAACGCAGCGCTGCGCGGGGCCAGATCAGGTGCTGCGTCCAGCAACCGTCCGACCAAATGCGACACGGTCAGTCGCAGGTGCAGGGGCGAGACGGCGTTTGGAAGCGGGTTTGTCGGACACAATGCTGCTGGATCGCTGACCAGCATCAACTTGGGGAGAAAGCCATGGCCGGTCGCAAGGAAAACCTCACGCAACCGACGCTCCATCCGGCGGGTGTTTACAAGGATCGTGACCCGGGCGATTGCCTCAGGCGGTTGCCCTGCGAGCCGGGTACGCAGCCCCGCGACCAAGGCTTCTGAGAAGTCGACGCCGAGGGGTTCGGCAAAAACGCGCGGGGCGTCGGATGGGGCAAACAAGGTCATGGGCGCGTCTGCTCCCGCAGCATGGTTTCGGCCTGAATGATGCCCTCTGGGTGGCCCACATCGGCCCAGTGGCCGGGATGCACGACGCCATGAAGCCGTCCTGTGGCAATCATAAGCGCCCAAAGCTCTCTCAGAGAAAACACTTGATCTGTGATGGGTGCGAGCCCTTCGGTCTTTACGATCCCGGCGCCGGTGTAGACCATCCCGTTCGTATCGCGGGCCAACGCACCGCCCTGCATGATCGCGAAATCACCGCCACCTTTGCGACCATGTGCGCGGTCAAGTGGAACCAGCAGCAAAAGCCCATCCATCCGGGCGGGATCCCATGCCGCGCGCAGCGTTTGTGCCGCTGATGGGCCGGTCCAAACCGCGTCTGAGTTGAGGGTCATGACCGGGTTCGGCCCAAGCAACGGCAGGGCATTGCGCAACCCACCGCCGGTTTCCAACACCGGGCCGGGTTCGACCACGCAGGCCACGCCGGTTTTGGCCGCGAGGTGTGTTTGTACTTGCTGCGCATGGTGGTGCGCGTTCACAACAATCTGGGCAGGTGACGCGGCACGGGCCTGATCCAGTGCGTGATCCAATAGGGCACGCCCAGCGACTGGGATCAGCGCCTTTGCCGTCGTTTCCGTTAGGGGGCGCATCCGAGTGCCAAGCCCTGCGGCAAAGATCATAACGTTCATCGTCGAGCCTTGATCTGGGCCAAGTAATCGGTCGAGGGCGCGGGTAATGCCGCGCATAGTTTGGCCAATGGCGCAAGGTCAGGGTGACTGAGGCAGGTTTGTAAATGATCCCAGGCGCGGGGCAGCAGCGATAGGTAATTGGGCTTGCCGTCGCGAAGCCAAAGGCGGGCAAAAACGCCTATAATTCGTAGGTTGCGCTGTGCTCCACAAAGTGCGGCGTGTCGTGTGACTGCATCCACCGTTTGGCCAGTCCCGGCGGCAAAATGCGCAATCATTGCGGTGTGAATGGCAGGGGTCACATTGCGTCGCGCATCCAATGTCAGCGACACCAGATCATAGGCAAGCGGCCCAAGCATTGCATCTTGGTAGTCCAATAACCCCACCCGCGAAAGACCGTTGCGTTCAGGCAGCCACAACAGGTTTTGCGCATGATAGTCCCGTTGGATCATGCCCATCTGCGTGGGCAAGATGTCATCGGCAAGGGTGCTAACGGACTGGGCAATCTCGGTTTCGAGCGCCTCATTCGGTGCGTACCAGACCGCGGCAAGTGCCGCGAGCGGGCCCATTGTGGCGGCATCATAGGGGCTGAGGCCGGGGGCCGGTGTTTGGTGATGTAGCGCGATCAGGACATCCACGGCCGCCGTGTACAGCTCGATCTCCATGTCAGGGATGTGGGCTAGGGTGTCGGCAAAAAGGTCGTCGCCCAAATCCTCAAGCAAAAGCAGACCTTTTGCCACGTCTTGCGCATAGATTTCGGGTGCGCTTAGCCCAGCATCGCGCAGCCGTGTGGTGATGTCGACATAGGGACGCACGTCCTCACCCGCACTGGCGGGGGCATCCATCAAAATGGAACGGCTACTGTCCTGCACCAGCCGGATATAGCGCCGGTTTGAGGCATCCTGTTGCAAGGGGTGCTGCGTGGCGGTGGCCCAGTCCGTTTGGGCTAAAAAGGCTGTGATTTCGTCTGCGCGATCAGTCATTTAATGCGCCCTCGATCTTCGCACACAAGGGACCGCCAAAGCCCGAGACCGCGATGGTTCGCGTGTCGTCAATATCGGTGTGAGCAAAGGTCAATGTGACGGCGCCGGTTGGGGTGGCATCACCCAAACGGTCGGGCCATTCGATCAGGCAAATTGCGGTCTGCCACGCCTCATCTAGGCCCAGTTCGAACACTTCATCCGGCGCCGCAAGGCGATAGAGATCGGCGTGCCAAATTTCAGTCGTGCCAGCGACATAGGTTTGTACGAGGGTGAACGTGGGCGACGGCACATCTTCGGGTGGCTGGCCCGCGTTAGCTTGGAGCGCATGGATCACAGAGCGCGCAAAGTGCGACTTGCCAGAGCCGAGCTGCCCCTCAAGGAGCAGCGTGTCCCCCGGTGTCAGTTCGGCGGCAAGGCGTTTGGCAAATGCGGTGGTGGCCTCGGGCGAGGAGAGGAGCGTTTTCGACGTCATGACACAGACATAACGAGCCTGCGTCCCCTGCCGCAAGGGCTGTTACGATGGCGATGTGCTAGAGGTCGTTTGCTTACGCTTATTGGTTGGGGCCGCGTCGATGATGACTTGGTCCGAGGGCGCAATTGCGGGGGCTTTGCCTTTTTCCAAAAAGCCGACAAGCGTCATCCCACCTGCAAGGGGCGAGACGCGGATATGTAACATGCGCCCGTCGCGTAGGATGATCGTGTCGAACCATTCCGCCCGTTTACTGAGCGACCCGACGAAATCGCGCAACTCACCCCAAACGGGGCTTGGTGCGCTGTTTTCCTTCCACAAGGCTATGGCGTCGGCGGCGGATACCTCGGTCAGGGAGAACCGAGGATCGTGTTCCCACATTTCTGAGTAGCGGGCGTTGGAAAGTGTGAGTTGGCCCGCTGGCGTGAACACGACAATCGCCTCATCCCCGCTATCAAAGACGGATTGGAACATCTCAAGCTCGGCGCGGAACCTGCGTGTGACCGATATTTCGGCGCTGATGTCTTCGATCAACAGGGCCACGGCGCCGTCCGCATGCGGGCGCCCCGTGACGCGAAAGGTCTGCCCGGATGCGAGGCTCCAGGTTTCTTCATAGGTACCGGTACCTTCGGTCCGTTCTAACTTGGTCAGGCTATCACGCCACGATTTGTAGTCCTTTGGTTCAGGCAGACGTTGGCGTTCACGCAGGTGATCAAAGAAAACCGAGAGCTTGGGGCGTTGCGACAGCCAAGCGCCGTCCAAATCGGTAAGATTTATCAACGCAGGATTAAACAGGGCCAGTTGGCGATCTCGATCAAAGATCGCGAGGCCAGTTGGAAGGTGCGCGAAGGTCTTGGTTAGTGTCTGGATAAAGTTGCGCAGATTGTCTTCCGCGCGGACGACTTTGTCTAACGGAGTGGCATGAATGTAGCGGTTTCCGGCCACTGGTTCACTGATGGTTAACTCGAACCAGAGGCTCGTCATCTGGTCATCACTGGTTATTTTGCGACGCAAGCTACCGGCTGATATGGTGGCTTCCTCGGGGAAGATGCGGCCAATCGGCCAAACGCTGGCCGCAGCTTCGCCTTTTTGCTCAGCGAGGCGTTGGCGGTAGGCGGCATTGGCCCATATAATCTGACCCTGTTCATCCTGACACCAACTTAACGCGGGCGCGGTTTCGGCGGCAGCGCGTAAATTAGTCATGTCGCGGGTTAGGCTGTCGAGCGTCGATTGATCAATGCGAACCGTATCTTGCGCACGGTCCGCCGCCGATACTGTGATGCGCAGCAGTTCACCATCGCGCACACCCAACACGGTCATCCGATCTTTGCCCATTGTGCCGTTCAAACGAAAGGCACGACCATCTTTGCGCAATCCATTTAGAGCGTCACTGATCCCGTCGATTAGGTCTGCAAGTGCCTCTTCCAGTGACTCCCACGCGGTCAGGTGATCCACAGGCGTCGGGATCAGGAAGCCCGCGCCTCCAGAATGCTCCAGCAGATAGCCATCGCGAAAGATAAAGCGGCGAGGTTCTGCAAGTACATCGTCAGGCGCATGCACCGGGCCCGTGCGCACCCGTGGGGCAAGAAAAAGGATGGCGGACAGAGCAGCCAAAGCCGCACAAAAACTTACAAATAAAAGGAGGCCCATAAAGAGTGGATCCATGAGCATTGCGTAGCCTTCCATTAAAACCGCCCTCCTTTTTAGGTGAGGGAGGGTTAACAAGGCGTTAACGTAGCTTAGGTTGGCTTAACTAACGATCGATCAACTGGTTTTCGCCGAGGGGGCCCATAACGTCTGTCGCCTCCATTACAACAGCCTCGCGCGGCCAAGTGACATCGACAATCGCGCCAGATCGATCGCCGCGCTCTTCGTTCGTCAAAAATGGGTCAGTGCCATTGGCAAAGGCCACTTTGGCGCCTGTGCGTTCCAAAAGGGTTTTTGCAATAAACAGGCCCAAGCCCATCCCTTCATAGCCCTTGCGCTGGCTTACCTCTCGGGCGGGTTTGCGACGGCGGAGAAAGGGGTCACCAATGCGTCGGATCAGCTCAGGCGGATAGCCCGCGCCATCGTCAATCACCCGGATTTGAACCATATTCTGGTTCCAGTGCGCGTCAATCCAAACGCGACTATGGGCGAAGTCGACCGCGTTTTGAACCATATTGCGTAATCCATGCAAGAGCTCAGGTTTACGCTGCAAATTAGGCTGTTTTTCATCGCCACCAATGAGCGGGGTAAACGTATACAGCAGCTCAATACCTCGGTCCGAATGGGGTTCTGCGGCCTCTTTTACCAGCCCCGAAATCGGCACAGAGCGGATGTGTAAATCATCCTTACCGGCACGGCCCATTGACCGCAGAATATCGCGACACCGGTTAGCCTGTTCGCGGATAAGCTCGGCGTCTTCGCGCAGGACCTGGTCGTCCTGAAGTTCTTCTACCAATTCGGAACTGACCAGTTTGATCGTCGCCAAGGGCGTGCCCAATTCGTGGGCCGCTGCGGCAATGACCCCACCCAAATCGGTAAGGCTTTGTTCCCGGGTGAGGGCCATTTGGGTGGCGAAAAGTGCGTCGGACATAGCGTTGCGTTCTTGTGTGACACGCTGCGCATAGGCCGACAAAAACAAAGCGCCTACGATGATCGCGACCCAAAATCCCCACAGGTAGATTTCTGGCATCTCAAGGATGAAACCTTCCTGCGTGCGCAAAGGGACGTGGAAGATGCCAAGCGCTGAGATCAATACAAAGGTGATGCAGCCCAGAAAGACGGTTGATCGCAGAGAAAGTGCGGTTGCCGAAATAGTGACCGGAGCGATGAATAATAGGGCGAACGGGTTGTTCAATCCGCCTGTCAAAAACAGCAAAAATGTCAGTTGAGCCACGTCGAACAGCAGCGTTAGCATCGCGTCGCGGTCGTTAAGGCGCTGGTTCACGGGGAACACAGTCATGGCAAGCAAATTTGCGATGACCGAGGATCCGACCGCCAAAAAGCAAAGGCCCAATTCCACGCGCAGCGTTAGGAAAAAACTTGCAATAACAAGGGTAACTGTTTGGCCAAGTACCGCCAGCCAGCGCAGGTTTATCAGCGTCCGCAATCGAATGCGATCATCACGCGCGCCGCCGGAAAAAGGGTTGTCTGCCATGCTCATGGTCCTGAAGGGAGGGTGCAGCGCGTCGAGACGCAAGAGTTTTTTAACAATGATGATGCGGTTTTGTGCCTCGGGGCATTTGACCAATGTGTTAATTCCCCATAGCTTGCTTGAAAAAACAGCCCAGGAGTGACCGCAATGGCTGAAAATGAAGCAAGGGATTTGGGGGCTGATCGGACGCTATTATTGGTGGACGACGATGAACCGTTTCTGAGAAGATTAGAACGCGCTATGGACAAGCGCGGATTTGAGGTTGAGGCCGCGAGCAGTGTCGCCGCAGGGATAGCAATTGCGACCGCGCGCCCCACTGCATATGCTGTCGTCGACTTGCGGCTTGAGGATGGCAACGGGCTGGATGTCGTTGAAACGCTTCGCGAAAAGCGACCCGACGCACGTATCGTTGTGTTGACCGGCTATGGGGCGATTGCCACTGCCGTGGCAGCAGTCAAGATCGGCGCAACAGACTATCTAAGCAAACCTGCGGATGCGAATGACATCACCAACGCGTTGTTGGCCAAGGGCGATGAATTGCCCCCACCACCCGACAACCCGATGAGTGCTGATCGCGTCCGGTGGGAGCATATTCAACGGGTGTATGAATTGTGTGATCGCAATGTCTCTGAGACCGCGCGGCGTCTGAATATGCACCGACGTACACTTCAGCGTATTTTGGCAAAACGTTCGCCGCGATAGCGTTGCTTTCAGCCCGAGTTAACCCAGCACAGTGCCCATTAAGATTTGGGCACCGTGCTGGCCGCTATTGACCGACCTTTGCCTTCATTTCGAAAGCATTAATAATGGGGCGCAAGGCGGGTTAAACGTGGCTCAAGAGCCAACGCTTGAAAAGCCTTAGGCGCGGTATTTCTGCATCCTCTGGATGGACAATCCAATAACCAAGACCCTCTGTTGGTTTGGCGAAGACCTCCACCAATGTACCATCCGCTAGATCGCGTGTGACCAACGATCGGGATTGGATCGAAAAGCCGAGCCCACTGCGCACCGCTGCCAACACAAGTCCGTTGGTCGCAAACGTCCGCATCCGAATATCAGGCGCGGTAAAGCCGAAGTCGCGCACAAGCACATGGTGTTCGCCCGGTATGTCATTGGTCACCCAGACGACGTCGATCAGGTCTGCCATATCGCGCACGGGCTGCGCTGGTGCTAACTGCGGGGCGGCGACGACGATGAATTCTCCGGTCAAAAGAGGCGTAGCGGTGAGACTAGGCCACGAGCCGTTCCCGTAGCGAACGGCGCAATCCACAAGATCGGTTTTGAAATTCACCAAGGCATTGTTCGGTAAAATCGCTAGTTCAATATCAGGGTGTTTCGCCCAAAAATCCGAGACGCGCGGCATTAGCCAGTTCTCTGCAAAAGCCAGCGTGCAGGACAAAGTGAATGGGCGCATTGCGGTGATGTCGGACAGTCGCGCGCAGCCCGCAGAGATGGTGTCAAACCCTTCGGCTAAGTGAGTGGCCAAGAGCGCACCTTCGGGTGTGGGCGTCATGCCTTGGCCTGCGCGGATCATAAGCGTTTGGGCAAAGTGTTTTTCCAGGGCGCGGACATGTTGCGCGATTGCTGCATGTGTCACGTTGAGGGTACGGGCCGCCTCAGAATAGCTGCCAGTGCGCACAGCGGCGTCGAACGCCCGCAATGCAGGAAGGGAAGGAAGCGTGCGCCAGTCTAGCATGACTGTAAGTTAAACTAACATCCGCGAAATTGTCGAGAGTCGCTTTGGCACAAGACCAGCGGTACACCAAAGACAGATTTGCCATAGGAGGCCATGATGTTTGCCAAAGCTTTTGAGATGTTTTTTGCTGCACCTCGTACGACCCATTGGGAGGTGCCAATGTGTACCAAGCGCCCTTGCCCAACAGACCCGGATACGGCCTATAAAATCCACTTAGGGCAGTGGAGTCTTTATCGTTAAAGGTCGAAGCGTTTCCAAACCTTATCAACGATCTGTCCGTCGTCTAGTTGATAGCCTTCAACATATTTCCAATCCCGAAATCCGCGGGATTGATAGTAGGGCAGGCCGCTTTCGTTGTCGGCGCGGATGTGGGCGTTGATCCATTTGTACCCAAGTTTTGAGGCGGCTTTCTTGGTCGCCTCAAACAGTGCGGAGCCGATGCCCATCCCGGATCTATCTTGGGCCACGTAGGTGCCGATGTCGCATGCGTCGTCCGGGATTTGATCCCACGGTGCGATCAATTGAAACCCCACGATATCACCCTCGCTTTCAGCGACTGTCCACGCAGAACGCGCAGGCGCTTTGGTCATCCAGTCGCGGATAAATTTGGCGTCGACGGATTGGGTTAGGGCTGTTGTGCCACCGGTTTCGATAATCGGGTTGAGCAATGCAGCCATGGCAGCGGCATCAAACAGCTGGGCGGGGCGCGTGGCGATCATAGGGCCTCCATCAATTGGGTGTGCCTTGCCTTAAAGGCGCTGCGGACATCCAAGGGGGGGCGCAATGCGATGCTCAGGCCTTTGGTTATCGCAGGGTCGGGCGCGCCGAACAGTTTGTCCGCCTCTGCCTGCGTAAAGCCCGCGATCTGCGTCGCCTCTAACCACGCGCTGATGCGGTCGGCCTTTTTGATCTGTTTCTTGACGGCGGCGGGGACCTGCGCGGGGACACCAAATCGGATGTGAATGGCTGCCTGTAGTTTGTCATCCAGCTTGCCATACCCAGGGCCAACAGCGGCTTTGACCGGGGAGATCATATCGCCGATGACATATTCAGGGGCGTCATGCAGCAGGGCGGCTAATTGCCATTTCACGGGGGCATCCGGTGTCAGGCGAGAATAAAGCGTTTCCACCAATAAGGAGTGTTCAGCCACGGAATAGGCGTAGTCGCCTTGGGTCTGGCCATTCCAGCGCGCCACGAACGCGAGACCGTGGGCGATGTCCTCTACCTCTATGTCCATCGGGGTCGGATCAAGCAGATCAAGGCGACGCCCCGAGAGCATACGTTGCCAAGCGCGGGCGGGTCGGGCCATGTCTACCTCATTCATAGATCAGCGATGCGCGGCGGCGCGACTGACGGTTTTTTGTGCAATCACAATGGTTACACTCCGTGCGATGCGCAAGGTTAGGCGCCAGACCGCCGCGGCCATGCGCAACCATAGACCCTGCATGGTTTCAGTGTTATGGCCCCCGTCAAGAAGATCAACCCAAGAGGAGCCGCCCGGATGGCGCTTGATTATATCGTAAAAGACATCGCTTTGGCCGCATTCGGTCGCAAAGAATTGGACATCGCTGAGACCGAAATGCCCGGTCTGATGGCGCTGCGTGAAGAATATGGCGCATCCCAGCCGCTGGCCGGCGCTCGCATCGTGGGTTCGTTGCACATGACGATCCAGACAGGGGTTCTGATCGAAACGCTGGTCGCTTTGGGCGCGGATGTCCGCTGGGCGTCGTGCAACATTTTTTCAACCCAAGATCACGCAGCCGCCGCAATCGCCGAAGCCGGTGTGCCGGTTTTCGCCATCAAGGGCCAAACCCTTGAGGAGCATTGGGATTACTTGGACAAATCGTTCATGTTCCCCGAAGGCCCAAACCTGATCCTTGATGATGGCGGCGATGCGACGCTCTACATCTTGCTCGGTGCCCGCGCCGAGGCTGGTGAAGAAATCATCCCAGTCCCGCAGTCCGAGGAAGAGGCCGTCATTAAGGCCCAGATCGCCAAGCGTTTGGCCGCGAGCCCCGGTTGGTTCACCAAGATGAAAGAACAGATCCGCGGCGTGTCCGAGGAAACGACCACTGGCGTGCATCGCCTGTATGATCTGCACAAAAACGGCCAACTGCCCTTCCCTGCGATCAACGTGAACGACTCCGTTACTAAGTCGAAGTTCGACAACAAGTACGGGTGCAAAGAGTCGCTCGTCGATGGCATTCGTCGTGCAACGGACACAATGCTGGCTGGTAAAGTCGCGGTTGTGTGTGGCTACGGCGATGTTGGCAAAGGCTCGGCGGCATCCCTGCAAGGCGCGGGTGCTCGGGTCAAAGTGACCGAGGCTGATCCCATTTGTGCGCTGCAAGCCGCTATGGACGGCTTTGAGGTTGTGTTGCTGGAGGATGTTGTATCCTCGGCGGATGTGTTCATCACCACGACTGGTAACAAAGACGTGATCCGCATCGAACACATGCGTGAAATGAAGGACATGGCGATCGTTGGCAACATCGGTCACTTCGACAATGAAATCCAAGTTGCGGCACTCAAAAACCACAAGTGGACGAACATCAAAGATCAAGTGGATATGATCGAAATGCCCTCGGGCAGCCGCTTGATCCTGCTGTCGGAAGGTCGCCTTTTGAACCTTGGCAACGCAACGGGTCACCCGTCGTTCGTGATGTCCGCATCCTTTACCAATCAGGTGTTGGCGCAGATTGAGCTGTGGACCAAAGGTGACGAATACCAGCCCGGCGTCTTTATCCTGCCCAAGCACTTGGATGAAAAAGTAGCCGCGCTGCACCTTGCGAAGATCGGTGTGAAACTAACTAAGCTGTCCAAGGATCAGGCCGACTATATCGGCGTGGCCCAAGAGGGTCCCTTCAAACCCGAGCATTATCGTTACTAAGCCATCGAGATGATTTTTTCGCGGGGTCCCAATTTGGGGCCCCGTTTTCTGTACGGCGTCTTTCGTTAATTTCCCGCTTTGAGAACCGCGGAACAGCGGATAGCGTAGCATGGCCGCTCCAATTAGGGCGGATGCATGATCCAACAGCTGGGAGACCAAATATGGGTAAGCGCGACGAATTGATTGCAAAATACGCAGATGATTTGAAAACAAAGATAGGTGTAGAGCCGGACATGAGCCTTTTGGAGAAGGTCACGATTGGCTGCGGGCCAGCCATTTACAATGCCGATGCGGCGACGGTGGCGGGCTCTCAAGCGGCTGAGCTTGAAACCGTAAAGAACAACTTTTTGATCAAAAAGCTTGGGTTGGCTGATAGCCCCGAGTTGATGGACGGCATCAATGCCGTGATCGAGCAATACGGAAAATCTGAGCGGAATAAGTATCGTGCGGTGGTGTATTATCTGCTGACCAAGCACTTTGGCAAAGAAGCCGTCTACGCCTAGACCACACGACAGGTTGGCACCAAGGCCACGCCGCTGCGCGTGGCCTTTTGCGTAACTTACAACAAATCCTTCCTACTATGGTTTTGCTTTGCGCCGGGGTTTCGGGTATCTAAAGCGTGTCCGGACCAGTAAGGCCGGGCCCTCAGTTTCGCGCCTCAATTTGTAGGTGCTATGTCCGCGGGTGGTGCAGTCGAGCACGCGGGTGGCAGGAGGGTCCCGGGGGGTCGG